>CAINBK010000081.1:0-5042 GCA_903846615.1 uncultured Bacteroidota bacterium | reverse complement strand
TTTCTATTAACGGCAATGGAAGTTATAGCGTTAAGTATCGAGTGGTTTCAAAAGATGGCCATGTCATTGAAGATAGCTACGACTTTGAAGTCCAATCACCGATTGCGATCTCTGCTCCAATTAAAGAAGAGGTAGTTTCTATCCCCAGCTCCTGGCCTATTCCAATTACTTCAGCCCTGGTTCTCGCGCTAGTTATTGGGCTAATAACCTTAATTAAGAGTTTATGGAAGTAAGGTCTTGCACATACTTCTTACACCAAACCGCTATAAAAAAGGCTTTTTAACTCAGTAGTAGCTTGAGAAGCAGTGAAAGCTCTACTCATCTTGCTCCTCTCGAGTTTACAGTTTTCGTATTCCTACATATACATCTTGGGTCACTTATATAAGTGGGTTATCGGGGGACATGTAGTTAAATCTTAATGAGAACACGCCAAACTTTTAGATAAGGAAGCAAGGAAAGAATTGTGATTAGAAGTGCGATTACTGGAACGATGAAAGATTTATCTGCGCCATAGTTATCAATCATGTATCCAGAAATTGGACCTGGGAGTGCGTTTCCGATTTGGAGACCCGCGAGTATCCAGGCAAAAGTTTCCGTAACTTTCGCGGCAGGTACGGATTTTTCAACTATTGCATAACCGGAAATAAGTATTGGTGCGACACCGAAGCCACTAAAGAAAAGCACTATGCCAAGTACCAATATTGAATCTACGAAGAGAAGTGGAATCGTGAAGAAAAACATCGCAATTATCAAATATATGAATTTCTCTCCATTAGTTATCTTCGATTTAATCGCACCATTTATGATTGCGGCAACAGCACTACCAGCCGACCAAGTTGCTAAAAGTATTCCAGTAGAACCTTTAGCATCAAGTTGATCTGCAAATGCAATTGTACTTAAAGTGGTGGACATAAAGAATATTCCAAGGAAAATGTAAGGCAAAAAAACTGCCTGAACAGATGGAATTGCAAGAACTGCTGTCCGCTTCTCGCTTTTAACAATTGGATGAGGTGGTGGTTCATTTTTTTTCTGCAGAAGGTAGAGTCCAGTCCCGACGCTCATAAAAGAAAATGCAAAATATAGTCCAGCTTGTGGCGCTATTGAAATTGCTGCTGCAGATGCTACGAGGGGGCCAATGATAAATACTATTTCATCAACAAGTGCTTCAAACGAGTACGCAGTGTTGATGAGTTGACGACCTTCTTCTTTGTCTTCCAGAGTGTGCAACCAACGTCGCCGTACTAGCCCACCGATATTGGGCAAAAATGCCTCTGCTATGAAAATGCAGGCCGCCCAAATTAATGTAGGGAGGCTGTGGGTGATCGTGTATATAAAAAGTAGGCCAAAAATTATGTATGTAGGAATTGTGAAACGTAAAACCCTAGCTTGACCAAGCTGATCAGCTTTTCGCGACCAGAGTGGGGAAAAGACGGCGTTAATTAACGCTGCCCCAGTGGAGATTGTCCCTGCTAATGTGTATGAGTTTGTTTCGTAAATCACAATAAAAGTGACTGATAAGTAAGTCATGGCGATAGGCAAACGTGCAATTAATCCAGGAATCGAGAATGCAAGTCCGCCTGGTGTTGCAAAAAGCTTGCGATAGGGAGTCAGCATGTAGAAACTCTACTGATGTTAGGCTTATAAAAGGTTTAGTTTCCTGAACTACTAGTATAAAATTAGATTATGCTCACGGACACTCCAAGCTTGACCCGCAATTATCCCGCTTAGGAAAGAGCATAATGCCAAGTACTTATCAAGATAAAGACTTATATTTATTGGTAGATGGTGGAAAATCTAAGACTGAAGCAGTAATTATTGATTCAAGTGGATTTGAAATTGCGAAGAGCCTTGGGCCTGGTTTGGAAATAATAGGTAGTGTCAATGGGTACGAGCGTGTTATTAACAGCTTGCGCGCTACATTTGACCAACTTCCAGAAAAAGGGAGATTTGCAGGCGTTGCATTTGGGTTAAACGGTGCCCAAGCACCTTCAGAATCTGCAAATCTTGCTGCTAAAGCAATCTCATCGCTGGTTAAAGCTGATCGATTTACGATTGCAAGTGATGTAGTTATGAATTATTTAGGTGCAATTGGGAATCAACCTGGCATTGTGGTGGCAGCAGGAACTGGCGCCGTAGTTATGGCAATTTCAAGACAAGGCATTCCACATCGCATCGATGGTGATGGTCCGCTAATTGCTGATCGTGGAAGTGGATTTGACATTGGTCGACAGGGACTAAAGATTGCTGTGATGGTTGATGATGGGCTGCCTGGATCAACTGCTCTTCATAAAGCGATGATTCAACGTTTTGGCACACTGGAAAACACTGTTAATAGCGTTTATGGCGCAGTAAGCCCCATTGAATTAGTCGCCTCATTTAGTAGGAGTGTTGCAGAGGCGGCAAAAGAAGGCGACGAAATATCCATCGAGATTCTGCGCTGTGCCGCTCAAGACCTTGCTTTGAATGTGCAAGCTGCCGCTCGACGTTCCAAACTAGAAGGGGGGCCAATTTGCTATTCCACCGCGGGCGGAATCTTTAATATTGGACCACTCTTAGAAAAACCGTTCCACGATTTTGTTGGTCAATTTCTTCCAGAGGCGCAGTATCAAGAACCATTAGGTGGCGCTATCGCAGGTGCCAAAATCGTGGCTTTGGATAGAGCGCTGGGTTTGGAGCAGGTAACCACTTGCGTTGGGGCTAACTAGTTAGGTATACCAGTTTCATGTGTGGTCTAAAAAAATGCCATAGGCGCTTGGAAAGTAATGGTTGACTTTATCTGGTCGTAGTGAAAGATTGTGGTTGGTAAGGGTTTCACAATTCCGACAAAATACTCCGAGGGGGTAAGAATGAGCATAAAAAAGGCAAGTTTATTGTTTGCAATTAGTATTTCTTTAATTATTCCTGCATCAGTAACACCAGCTTTTGCAGCAAAAACAACGCTTGTACTTGATTCATGGCGTACGGATGATTCAAAAATTTGGAATGAGATTTTGATTCCAATGTACGAGAAAGCTAATCCTAATGTAGACCTTGTATGGGCACCAACCCCTTCAAACGAATATGACTCTGCACTTTCTCTGCGGATGAAGAGTGGAACTGCCGCTGATGTAATTATGTGTCGTCCATATGGCTTAACTAAGGCCTTTATAAAGGACAAGCATTTACTTCCTATAACTGGTTTACCTGGACTCCAAAATTTCACCAAGCAATCAATGCAATCTTGGGCAGACGCTAGTGGTGTCCCCTATTGCATGCCAGTAGCTTCAGTAGGTGCAGGCTTCTACTACAACAAAAATATCTTTAAGGAATTGAACTTAAAGGTTCCTAAGACCCAAGCAGAATTTATTGGAGTACTTGAGAAAATAAAGAAAAATGGAAAGTACACACCAATCGTGGCAGCTGGTTTAGATGCAGATAATTGGGCACTAGATCAAATTGGTCTTCAATTAGTGGGACCTTATTACTGGAAAGGTGATGCCGGTGGAGTGGCTCTTGATAATGGAACGAGGAAAGTTACGGATCCAGAGTACGTTGCTGCATTCGAAGCACTAGCTTCGTGGAAGCCATATCTCCCTAAAACGTTTTCATCTCTTTCCTACTCAGATGCTGAGCAGCTATTCATTCTTGGCCGCGCTGCAATTGCAGTTGAGGGCTCATGGAGCGTAAAAGAAATGGCTCCGCCCGGGTCAAATGTTGGCGTGTTTGGTGCTCCAGTAGCTAAAGCCGGTGACAAGCCATATGTTCAGGTTCTTGCAGATTTCGGCTTTGGAATTAACTCTGCAAGCCCAAGCCAAGCTGAAGCTAAAAAACTTCTTACTTGGTTTTCAACTAAGGAGTTTGGACAGGCACTTGCTAACAACATACCTGGATTCTTCCCATTAAGTAAAGAGAAGATTTCAGTTGATAATAAAACAGCACAGGCCTGGCTCGATTTGCGTAATGGGGCGATCGTTACAGCTCCAATTGGTATGGATAAGATGAATACAGGTACACCTAACTGGTTCTCTGTCACTACTAACATTCTAAATAAGATGATGACTACGAAGATGACCGGAAAACAGGCAGCGGCTGAACTCCAAAAGTCGTTGGAATCCTGGTATCCACCTCAGAAGAAGAAGAAGTAAGAAGAAATAAATGCTGTAGGTGCTCAGATCCACATTGGGTCTGAGCACCTACACTTTGTCTGTTTTTTGTAAAATTGATTGGGGAGTTCTTGAAATCTAAAACTTTGGTGCGTAGGCGCCACCGACAGCTCTTGCTGTTTACCTCTCCAGCTCTGACCTTTTTTCTGCTTTTTGCAGTTTTCCCATTACTCTCAACGATTTATATCAGTTTCTATCAAGAAGATGTATTTGTTGGTTTAAAAAACTTTGAATTCCTATTTACGAATGAAGAAGCAAGCGAAAGACTCCGTTACGCTTTTCTGCATAACGTTCAATTTTTCCTAATTGCGGCATCAGTACAACTTCCAACGGCTCTATGTATGGCAGCTCTCTTAACCTCGGGTCGAGTTCGACGAATGACCAGTTTCTATCGCACATTACTGTTTATCCCAACAACCCTCTCTGTTGTAATCGTTGGTTTCATTTGGCGATTAATCATTCACCCTCTGTGGGGAATAGTTGACTATCCTCTACTGGGAGAGGCGGCTACTGCGCTTCCGACAATTACCTTGATGTCAGTCTGGCAATACCTTGGAATCCCTATGGTTTTTCTCTACAGCGCATTGATTTCAATTCCAAGCAATATTATTGAAGCGGCTCAAGTGGATGGCGCATCAGATCTCCGAATTTTCTTTCGAATTAAAATTCCCCTTATAGCTCCTCAAATTGGGATTATCACGATTTTAACTTTTATCTGGATTTTTAATGCCTTTGACATCATTTATGCCTTAAACGGTGGAGCGCCTGGTCCGGACTATGCCACTGATGTCCTGGGCACACTGTTTTATCGGACTTTCTTTGGTTGGGGCGCTGATCTAGGCAACCAGAATCTTGGAGCTGCAACAGCTACGGTAATATTCTTCATAATTTTATTAGGCA
>CAINBK010000080.1:0-1701 GCA_903846615.1 uncultured Bacteroidota bacterium | reverse complement strand
TTAACGACTTCAATTGCTCCTCACCCGCGATCGCAGTAACCCGTTGTAGTTTGATGATTTCAGGATTGATTTTTTCAGGCAAACTGTTATCTTCATCCAGAAAATAAGCCAAGCCACCTGTCATACCTGCTCCCACATTTCGCCCGACTTTGCCGAGAACAACGACGACACCGCCTGTCATATATTCGCAACAGTGATCGCCTGCTCCTTCAATGACCGCTTGACCGAGGGAATTCCGCACAGCAAACCGTTCTCCCGCTTGACCATTGGCAAAAAGTTTACCGCCCGTTGAACCATAGAGACAGGTATTACCGATAATCACGTTATCTTCAGGGACATATCCCGCGTCTTTGGGGGGAAGAATGACAATTTCACCGCCGTTCATCCCTTTACCCACATAATCATTGGCTTCTCCTTGCAAATGGAGGGTGACACCGTTGATATTGAAGGCTCCGAAACTTTGACCCGCCGCACCTTGGAAATTGAGGGTAATTTCTCCTTCAAAACCATTATTGCCGTAGCGTTTGGCGATCGCACCTGCGAGACGAGTTCCCACCGAACGATCAGTATTGACCAGTTTAAAGGTTTTGGTTACTTGGGTTTGATGGGTCAAGGCTTCTTGAATGTCGGCAGCGGTCAAAATTGATACGCGTGTTAAATCATTCTTCCCATTTATCGATAGAGAAACGGGAGGTAATTGAACAGATTCGTTCAATTGGATGGCACCTGCATTCGCGTTCATGTAGAGGGAGTCTCCTAGGCCACTGAGTTGTATTGCTAAATTATCTGCCCCTACCTGTTCATAGCGAAACCTTGGAATATTCACTGAAATATTGAATTGTTGTGTGCTATCGTTTAGCGCACCTTTTATTTTGCTGTTATTAAACCCAGTAATCCCTGTAGAAAAAAGGGGGAAAAATGGATCGATTAATTGCGTGATTAGCTCAAATTGAAATTGGCTATATCCACTTTTTTGAACCGGGCGATTGAATACAGACGGATAGTACCGATGTAAAATAGTCTGCGCCATCGCTGGGAATTCATCCAGCTTGAATTGTCCGTCAATCCAGCCTTGTAGTTCGTTGGTGTTTATTTCTATTCGTTTTTTTTCTTTGTGATTGCTAACGAGTATTTGCAGCGAATCAATCGGTAGCAGATCCTGATCATGTAGGAGTGTTATGTTGCGAAGGTGTATGCCTCCTGCCATATCAATAAAATTTTGACCCGTAAGTGCCGCTTCAATGGAACCTCTGAATTGTAGAGGAATTGCAGTGATCCGAAGCGCTTTCAAGTCTGCTTTGTCAACCTGGCCTGAAAACTGATAAGCCAGTTTTTCATTCTCCCAATTAATACTGGCAACTAATTCTCCAGTACTTAAATTATCATTCTCAATGGAAGTACGGATTAAAAGATGTTTTTCATCCAATTGCGCTAAAAGTGGTATGTTATTGAAAGAATATTCATTATAGGTCAATGTGCTAACTAGACCTTTGCCAGTAGCTAATGTATTTTTTTCTCCAAATCCAGTCCCTGTGATGTTGATTGATCCAGAGATATTATCCAATAACGGAACATTGATGAGCTTACCAATTGCAAACTGATCGAGCGAAATACTGCCAGTATATGTTGTTGGCCCTTGTGAAAAGTGGGAGAAGTTCAGTTGGCTTTTAATTTGGCCTAGTCCTGTTGAGGCTATAGATC
>CAINBK010000079.1:0-3443 GCA_903846615.1 uncultured Bacteroidota bacterium | reverse complement strand
TAGGCACTTGCAACAACTTCATCAGCTGAATCTGCTGCGGAGAAAGTCGCTGCAGTAGCTTTTGTTGTAGTCGTTGATGAATGGCCATAATACTCTTTTAATACTAATCTTTAACTACCGTTGTAACAGGGACCGGTTCACTCTCCATATTATTTATTCCTACTGCACTTACATAATATTGATAGGTCATCCCATTTTCCCGTTGGGGTACTGTTTGTTCAAATCCACCAGGCTTGACCACTAATGAATAAATGGAAGAAGGCTGATCAATTAAAGATCCGATTGAACGTCCAGCTGGAAAGCGATAGAGTACATAATATTTGACGGACACTGAATTTTTTTCGGATGAACGAATCTTGAACACAAAAGATTCCCCCTTACGATTGAATCTTTCAACAACAGGAGCAGCAGGCTTGTCACTACTGATCCACTCCATCGGTGGAAGCAAGGCCGGATAGCGATAATAGTTTTGTTGTAAGCTATCATTCCATCCGTTGGGATTACGATCAAAAGACTTACTACTGAAATAAATACTGCCTTGTACAGCAGAGGTGGCCCTCAATAATTTAAGTTGATTAGGCAACTCCGCAGGGTTTTTCCATTTCACAGAATTCTTTTCGTCAGTACGATAAATGCCGTGTCCGATGTAGATGTGCTTACCATAACCATTTTTACTCCACCAGTCCAATAGTTTTTCATAGGCAATCTTATCATGCCCAATCTCTAAATAAAGTTGTGGCGTCACATAATCGATCCATCCTTTCTCTAACCAAAGTAATATATCCGCATAGAGATCATCATAATTAGTTTGCCCTGCACGGCTATCACTACCTCTTGGATCTTTATCACTATTTCGCCATACACTAAATGGAGAAATTCCAAATCGAACCAATGGCTTTTCTTCTTTGATCGCTTTACTAATAGCTACGATGATTGAATCTACATTACTCCGACGCCAGTCCTCCTTATTCAAACGTGAACCCGATTTCGCATAAGAAGCCGCATCCGGAAATTCCTTTCCAGCAATACGATAAGGATAAAAATAATCATCCATATGAATGGCATCAACGGGATAACGACGTACAATATCACGCACCACATTTACCACAAATCGTTGTGCATCTTTATTTCCGGGATCAAAATATTTTTTTTCGCCATAGATTAAAAACCACTCTGGTTTTTTTCGGGTAATATGATCGGCAGCAATCGAAGATTTTCCAACGGTTTGTACAGCACGATACGGATTTAACCAGGCATGAAATTCCATTCCTCTCTTATGAGTCTCCTCGATCATAAACGCAAGTGGGTCCCAATAGGGTTGTGGCGCTTTGCCTTGTTCGCCCGTTAACCATTCACTCCAGGGTTCATAAGAAGAAGGATAGAAAGCATCGGCGGCCGGTCTAATTTGAACGATCATCGCATTCATGCCATTACGCTGATGCTGATCAAGGATGCGAATAAAATCGGCACGTTGTGCAGCTGGATCGGTCATACCCGATTTAGGCCAATCAATATTAGCCACACTAGCAATCCACACCCCTCGAAATTCATATTTGGGTTGTGCGAATGCAATTAGAAAAAGGAAGAAAGCTGGGATTAATAACAGGTAACGTTTCATCCTGCAAAAATACGTTATCCTTTTCCAGTACGCATTTTATCCAAAAGGTTGCTAAGCTGTGCTGCCTCCTGTTCGTCAAGATTAGAAAAAATGGCATCCATCTCTTTTGCGCAAGCATCAAGGCGGGTCAATAGCTTTTTTCCCTTCTCCGTAATGAATACGTCTACTAAACGCCGATCGGTTTCAGCAGTGACTTTTTTAACAAGGCCT
This sequence comes from uncultured Bacteroidota bacterium, assembly GCA_903846615.1. Lineage (GTDB taxonomy): Bacteria > Bacteroidota > Bacteroidia > Chitinophagales > Chitinophagaceae > JJ008. The sequence goes on along the minus strand of CAINBK010000079.1, from coordinate 1,615 downwards.
TTCGTAACCAAACGATCCACCAAGCGGCTGGTATCACTCATTTTTTCGACCATACGATCCCGAATTTGCAGCGTGGAAAGTGGAGCAGGAAAACTACCCCGAAGAATACGAAGAATATTAAACTGCTGGGCGGTAATATCCTCCCGATCAAAGATCATTTTCATTTGGTCGCGCAACCAACCGTTTGTATACAGCAGATTGACCGCCACCTTTTGAAAATTATTTCTGAATCGTGTTTGCTGAATATCCTGCTCAATGCCCATGGGACAAAGTTAATGTTTAAACATCAAGCAGCCGAAGCCAACAGGCGAACTCAAGTGCACAGGCTAATCACCCCAGACTTTTGTGCCCTCAGAACAGTTTGCACAGATATCAATATGCTTACGTCCTTGTAATAATGTAGCTCTAAATTTTTTATATGAATCACTCTGCCAAATGGTAGCAAAAGACTGCTGCTTCAGATCTCCCAAACGGTGTGCTGCATCCTTATCAAAACAGCAAGGCGCTACAAGTCCATCCCAGGTAATAACAGGGTCATGCCAAAGACGCCAACAGTGATTAGCCAGTTGCCCTTTGAACTCAGTACCTTTTTCAGTTTTGCGGTAACGGCTATAGGATGAATTAAGTGGAATTAATTGATTGGGGTCATTTTCAAAATCGTAAACCTGCGCTGTTTTGAACCAAATAGCATCGACTCCAATTTGTTTTGCCAATACGCGTGCGTCCTCCAACTGGTGTTCATTGGGACGAACCACTAAAAATTGAAAAACCACAAAAGGTGTCCTACTTTTTAATTGCTTCTTCCAATGCATGATGGTACGAGCCCCTTCCAATACTTTCTCAAGATTTCCTCCTACTCGATATTGTTGATATATCTCTTGCGTGGTACCATCAATTGAAATTATCAATCGATCCAAACCGCTTTCAATGGTTTTACGCGCATTTGCCTCGGTCAGGTAATGACCATTAGTAGAAGTGGCCGTATAAATTTTTTTATCTGCTGCGTAGCGCACCATATCTAAAAAATCAGGATTCAAATAGGGTTCGCCCTGAAAATAAAAGATGAGATAAAAAAGATCCTTATGAAGTTGATCGATGGTACTGCTAAAAAAATCTTGTTGAAGCATGCCGGTGGGTCTGCTAAAAGAACGAAGACCACTGGGACACTCCGGACAACGTAGATTACAAGAAGTAGTGGGTTCAAATGAAATAGAAATCGGCAACCCCCATTGAATAGGTTTCCCCGTCCATTTACTCAATTGATAGCTGCACCAAACTTTGAATGCATTGACAAATCGCCGCCAGGTAAGTTTAGAAAAAAGATTCACCCAATCTGAAACAGGAAATGCACTCATCCAATTGCCCCGTGTTTAACGACAAATTCAGAACGATAAATACGAACCAGTAATAACAGAAGTGAAATCAACAAGGGGCCAAAGATTAATCCAATAAACCCAAACAAGCTAAGACCGGCAATCACCCCAAATACAGTAACCAAGGGATGAACATCCCCGATTTTTCGCAGCAACGTGAATCGCATTACATTATCAACAGTGCCGATTATACCAAAGCCAAAAAAGAACATAGCAATACCCTGACCCATTTGGCCATTAGC
>CAINBK010000078.1:0-6875 GCA_903846615.1 uncultured Bacteroidota bacterium | reverse complement strand
TTTGCGGGTATCTACTGCCATTAGGGTCTTTTTTCAATACGAAGACCTACGTTCATGACTTGTTCCAAGGGATCCTCGCGCATAATTTGTTTGATAGAAAGCGTATACCGACCTTTTTTTCGAAGTGACACTCCGTTCTCTATTAATTCTTTTTGCAATGAAATTCTATGTTCATAAATATCGTCCATGCCTGTACCCAACCATCCTGATTCGTTGGTGCCCAGCTGTTTTTCTGTTTGGAACTTGTATTGTTTTCCGTCTGGACTGAGCAGGTTTATCTGTAACCAAATATTATTATAGTGATAAAGATCTCGATGCCGCAGGGTAATCGATAGATCATAGCGTGCACTTGTATCGTTTATCAGAAAGGAAAATTGAGGAATAAAACTACTTTTCCATTGGTGACCCGGAATGGCAACCGTACGTTCGTATAGATTGATTGGCGCGCAAGAGAAAATCCCTGTATTGAGCAGGAGTACAACAAGTATGTATAAGAGAGAACGCATGTTGCGCATCCAGCAAAATTAAGCGGAAAAGACAGGGATTCTACTGCTAGAGTATGTTTAGGACCTGTTCTTTTGCCTTTTCCAGTTCGTCCTTCATTTCTACGACTAAACGCTGAATGCCTGCATCATAGGATTTGGAGCCCGTAGTATTGATTTCACGTCCTATTTCCTGAAGAATAAAGGAGAGTTTTTTACCTTTTCCTTCTTCTGCGGTGGCTACCTGCTCCCGAAAATAACTGCAATGATTACGCAGACGAACCAACTCCTCAGTAATATCCATCTTTTCAATATAATAAATCAGCTCTTGCTCCATTCTGTTCCGATCAATGGCCTCCTCCTTGAGGTGCTCTTGCATCGATTTATTCATGGAAGCGCGCAGCTTTTCACGACGCACCGGATCTAATGCCGTTATTTCTGTTTGTCGCTTATCAATTTGATTGATTCGCTCCAGTAAATCTACTTCGAGTGCTTTCCCTTCTTCTTTTCTGTGCTTATTAATGGCGGTAATCGCCTCTTGTAATCCTTTTTTAAATAATTCCCACTCCGTTTCACTCAAACCATCGCTGCCCGAGACAATAACATCTGGTAATTTTAAGAGTGAAGGCAATAGCTGAGTTTTATCTAAGCCAAGTTCATCAGCTAATTGTGCTAACGGTTGGTAGTATGAACGCGCCACCTGTGTATTGATCGATACGGGAATAGAGGGTCCGGATTCTTTCAGACTGATCTGACAATCTACAGTGCCTCGTCCCAGATTCTCTGCTAAACATTTTCGAATTTCAAACTCATACGGCCTGAGTAGGCCTGGCATCTTTAACTGTAATTCAAATTGTTTGCCATTTAGCGATTTGAGATCAATGGAAAGAACTTTATCTCCTACGGAAACAGAAGCTCTGCCAAAGCCGGTCATGGATTTAAGCATAAAATTGCTTTGTGTAAAGGTATCAGAATTGGTAAATAAAAAATCCCTCCGAAAACGGAGGGATCTATATGGATGGGTTAGTAAGTACTGGGAAACGAATTTCCCTTCACAATATTAAGAACTTATTTGTTTATTAAAAAAATTTTTTCTCGTCCATTTTATCAACATTTTAAAAATCCATGTGGATAAGCGTAATCAAAAGCCTGCATTGCTATCGCTACTACCTTTGTAAAAATTAAATCACATGCAATTTGAAAATCCCATTCCACTTACAACAATTGCACAGTTAATTGATGCAACTCTCATAGGAGATAATGGATTTACGGCTAAAGGCATCAATGAAATCCATCGTGTGCAAGCCGGTGATTTAGTTTTTGTCGATCATCCAAAATACTACGATACCTGTCTTCAGTCGGCTGCGAGTTATATCATTATTAATAAGGAAGTGGAGGTGCCTTCAGGAAAAGCATTGCTGGTTGTAGAGAACCCTTTTGAAGCGTATCTGCGAATTGTGGCCCAATATCGCCCCTTTAAACCCTCTGAGCAACCTATTAGCGCAACGGCTGAAATCGGAAAGGATACCTTACTGTTGCCTGGAGTTTATGTAGGTAATCATGTCAAGATTGGTGCTAACTGCATCATTCATCCGAATGTTACTATTCTAGATCATTGTGTAATTGGTGATAATGTAATTATCCAAGCCGGTACTGTTATCGGTAGTGATGCGTTTTATTATAATAGAAAAACTAATCGTCCGATACACTATAAAAAAATGAATAGCTGCGGACGCGTGCTGATTCATGATGAGGTGGAAATAGGGGCGGGTTGTACCATCGACCGCGGTGTTACATCGGATACAATTATTGGAGCAGGAACTAAGCTGGATAATCAAGTGCATATTGGGCACGATACCGTTATAGGCCGTAATTGTTTACTAGCGGCACAGGTGGCAATTGCTGGAGCTGTTACTATTGAAGATGAAGTAACGCTATGGGGTCAGGTGGGAGTAAACAAAACCCTGCGGATTGGGAAAGGGGCTACGGTATTAGCACAAAGCGGAGTGCCGGGTGACCTTGCTGGAAATCAAATTTACTTTGGTTCGCCTACCGAAACTGCCATGGAAAAGAAAAGAGAACGAATCTGGATCAAACGTATTCCTGAAATCTGGGAAAAAATAAAAGGCGCTTAGGTATAGTGTTGACGATAACGCAAACAGGCCTGTTCAATTGTTTTATCAAGCGGAGTATATTGAAAAGAGGGGAGAAAAGCTAGTAATTTTCGGTTATCAAATTCAGTTTTACTCTGTGCCACTCGTGCACTTTCTTTGGTCAGCAATGGTTTTCTTCCTGTAATAACAGAGCGAATAGCTTCAATCCGCCAAGCCAGTCCTAGTATAAACGAATTGGCTTTCAAACTGGGAATCGGCTTATGGAAGCCCCTTGCAATTTCTTCTTGTAATTGCTGAAAATGCCAAGTGTCTCCATTGACCACATATCGTTCACCATTGTTTCCCTGCTCCAGTAATAATACCGTTGCGCGGGCCACATCATTTACATCCACAAACCCGTTGAGCCCAGGCGTGTACCACTTGAATCCATCATGCATTTGTTTAAAAATAGCACAGCTACTCTTGGTCCAATCTCCAAACCCGAGAATAGTACTAGGATTAAGTATAACTGCATCGAGTCCCTCGCAATGGCCTCGCCAAACATGCAGTTCAGCTTTGTATTTGCTCCGCGCATAATGCGTTTGTAGTGGGTTCTCCTCCCATTTGGCTGTTTCATCTACAAGACCCCCGCCTACCTTTCTGCCCAGTGCAGCAACCGAGCTGATATGTACCAGACGTTTTACTTTTTTTTCAAGACAAGCATTAACCACATTAGCTGTACCCTCTACATTGATATGATAGAGTTCTTTTCTTTCTCTTGCATTAAATGATACCATGGCTGCCGCATGAATGACGGCATCTATATTTTCCATGGCCTCTTCCAATCCCACAATATCCAATACATCGCCCGTTACCCATTCCACTTTTTCCAGCACTGAAGGGTCTATCCAATGCGGAGTGGTTAAACCACGCCGCAAGGCACGAACTGTGTAGCCCTGTTCAACTAAGGCAGTCAGTGTGTAGGAGCCAAGAAAGCCGGTGCCGCCTGTAAGCAGAATTTTTTTTGTCATGTGTGGTAAGCGTAATAGCCTTCTCCGGATTTTTTACCCCATTTACCTTCTTGCACTAATTGTTGTTGAATCCAGGATGGTTCGAGTCGAAGTGGTTTCCCGAGTTGTTCATACACGGAACAGCTGACAGCATAATTAATATCGTTTCCAATTAAATCCATCAGTCGGAAAGGGCCCATTCGAAAACCTGCTGATTCCAACAAACGATCAATTTGTTCAACGCTACCTGCTTTCTCTTCAGCCAGTCTTAATGATTCGATATAATAAGGACGGGCCACTCGATTTACAATAAAGCCCGGTGCATCTGTACAAACAACGGCTGTTTTTCCAATTTGTTGGATGAGTGTAATGGCTGTTTCAAGAACTTCAGGTTTGGTAAATGAAGTTTGAACCACCTCCACTAGTTTCATCAGTGTAGCCGGATTGAAAAAATGTAAACCAATTACTCTTTCCGGATGTAAAATTTGTTTGGCCAGCTCTGTTATGGATAAAGAAGAAGTATTACTTGCAAAAATGCAATCACCATGATTCAATTCTGCCAGTTGATTAAAGAGAGCCACTTTAGCTCCAGGCTGTTCTACAATAGCTTCAATGAATAATTCCGCCAGGCATTCTTCTAGCTCCGGAGTGTAGCGGATCAATGCCAAGGTTTTTGCTTTTTCAGCCTCGGTAATCTTCCCTTTTTCAACTGATTTTGCCAACTCTTTTTCATGCTCCTGCTTGGCAACTGCCAGCGCCTGTGGATTTAAATCAAAAAGAAGCGTAGAGATACCAGCACGAGCCATGGTGAGCGCAATGCCCCTTCCCATGGTACCGGCTCCGCAAACCCCAATAGTATGGATATCCATGCGCAGAAATTTATCAGGTGGCGGCGGTAAACTGCTTTAAGAAGCGTACGTCATTTTCACTGAAGAGTCGCAGATCATTAACGCCATACTTTAACATGGCGGGGCGCTCAACGCCCATTCCAAATGCAAATCCAGTGTATTGTTCCGGATCGATACCACAATTAGATAAAACATTAGGATGAACCATGCCACAACCCAGAATTTCAACCCAGCCCGTTTTTTTACAAACATGACATCCCTTGCTATCACAAATAAAACAGCTTACATCCATTTCTGCACTGGGCTCCGTGAATGGGAAATAGGAAGGTCTAAAACGAACTTTTGCTTGTGGTCCATACATCTCTTGTACAAAAAAGTAAAGCGTTTGTTTGAGGTCTGCAAACGAAACGTCCTTGTCAATATAGAGTCCTTCAATCTGATGAAAAAAGCAGTGACTACGTGCGCTGATGGTCTCATTTCTAAAAACACGACCTGGCATCAGCATTCGAATGGGAAGTTTCCCTTTTTCCATTTCCCGAATTTGAACACTACTGGTATGCGTACGCAATACCCAGTCGGGATTTTGTTGTATATAAAAAGTATCCTGCATATCTCTTGCAGGGTGATGTGCTGGTAAGTTCAAGGCACCAAAATTGTGCCAGTCATCTTCAATTTCAGGCCCTTCTGCAACTGCAAATCCTAATCGTTGAAAAATCGATACAATCTGATTACGCATTAATGTCACCGGATGACGGGACCCTACTGGAAAGGCATCTCCGGGTAAGGATAAATCTGCTGGTGTATCTTTTGCTGAAGCCGCCGGGGTTGATGCAGCACGCAGTGTCTCATAATGAGCTTCGGCAAACTGTTTGAATTCATTCAATAGCTGACCCGCTTCTTTCTTTTGCTCGGGAGCAACCTCTTTCAGTAGGCCCATTAAATTTTTGAGCAGCCCCTTTGTGCCCAGGTATTTAATACGAAACTCCTCGACCTGTGTGGGGTCTTGTGTTTGAAATGCACTGATTTCCTGGCGAAGATTTTCGATTTGATCCCGGAGATTCTTCATCTGACAAAAGTAAGTCCAAACCTTCAATTAAGTATCTTGCGTATATGTCCGATCAGCTTGGAATTGCCGATTTTTTATCGCCGGTTAATAAAGCCTTTCTTTCGCAGGATGCGGGATATAAAGAAGGTCAGATAGGGCATTCGATTGCTACCTATGAAGAATACATGCCAGATCTGGAAGATGTTTCTTTTGTGTTGGTCGGTTGTCCCGAACATCGGGGTGCCGGTATTGAACAACAGCAGGAGGCTGCTCCCGATGCTATTCGACGTCAATTTTATGAATTGTATTATTGGCATGCAGATTTAAAGCTTGTTGATTTGGGAAATGTTCGCATGGGAGCCAGTATCACCGATACCTATGCGGCCCTTCGAACCGTTGTACAGGCACTCATCGCAGAGGGAAAAACAGTAGTTATTCTGGGAGGCTCCCATGATCTTACCCTCGCTCAATACCAGGCTTATGCCAGCACCCGTCAGTTGATTGAGGCAACCTGTGTGGATGCGTTAATCGATCTACATCCTGATGCGGTTTTACCTGTTGAACATTTTTTGATGGAAATGCTTACAGGCATGCCAAACTATCTCAAACATTATAATCATATTGCTTTTCAGAGTTACTATGTTCATCCCACCGTATTGGAAACCCTCGATAAATTACGTTTTGATTGTTATCGGGTGGGTAATGTAAAAGAAGCATTGGACGAAATGGAGCCGGTGATTCGCAATAGTCATCTTTTTAGTTTTGATATAAGTGCATTGAGTAATGCACATTCTCCAGCCAGTACTATTTCTCCCAATGGATTAACGGGCGAAGAAGCCTGTACCTTGTTCCGCTATGCCGGAATGAGTCCTACCGTAAATACGGTGGGGGTATATGGATATGATCCGCGATTGGATCGTCAGGATCTTACGGCTAAGCAAATAGCACAACAACTCTGGTATTTGTTAGATGGAAGAAGCCGAGGTAAACGAGAAGCTTCGCTCACCGAAAAGGATTCTTTCAATGAGTACTACATGGCTTTTGCCGAGGTAGAAACGGTTTTTTTACAAAGCAAAAAAACAGGACGTTGGTGGATGCAATTGCCTGACAAAAAGTTTATTGCCTGTAGTTATAAAGATTATCTTTTGGCAAGCAGTAACGAAATTCCAGAGCGTTGGTTACGCGCGCAAGAGAGAGGATAATAGTTCCATGAAAAAATACACGTTAAAATTTTTAGTGCTCCTGCTCAGTGGATTTCTGGTAGGATGTAGTATTCCGCAAGCTTTACAACGCAAAGCGAACAAAGAAATTATTAAACAGCGCTCCTTTCAAGCGGCGCATGTAGGGATTAGCATCTACGATCCTTCCACTAAAAAATATTGGCTCAACTATCAAGG
>CAINBK010000077.1:0-2460 GCA_903846615.1 uncultured Bacteroidota bacterium | reverse complement strand
CTGGTTGGTGCCCCATCAAGCTAATCTGCGCATCATTGATGCGACAGCCAATCGTATGGGGCTGGGGACTGAAAAAGTGATGATCAATATTGAACGATTTGGCAATACCACAGCCGCTACCATTCCGCTCTGCTTATGGGAGTGGGAGAAACAACTAAAAAAAGGTGACAATATTATCCTTGCCGCATTTGGAGGAGGATTTACCTGGGGTGCTATTTGGGTAAAGTGGGCCTACGATACTAAATAACGTAACTTGTTAATCAACGCTTGTCTATGAAAAATCAAAAACTATCCGGCTGGGGCTCTGTTGCAGTACATGGAGGTCATAAAAAAGATCCATCCTATGCACATCTGACTCCTCTATATGCCAGCAGTACTTATATTTTTGACTCTGCTGAGCAAGGAATGCGTCGATTTACCGGCCAAGAAGAGGGTTATATCTATGGACGTTGGGGAAATCCTACCATCACGGAAGCGGAGCAAAAAATTGCAGCGCTGGAGACCTTTGGCACTGAAAAAGAAGCAACCGCCATACTTCATTCTTCTGGAATGGCTGCCATCACTACACTGATGATGAGTACACTCAGTCAAGGAGATAAGATACTTTCTCATTTTTCATTGTATGGTGGTACGGACGAACTCGTGCACCGCATTCTACCCCGCTTTGGAGTGAGTGCCACTATTGTAGATCTGAGAGACTTGGAAAAAGCAGAAGAAGCTTTACGAGCAGATAAGCAAATCAAAATGGTTTATCTGGAAACTCCTGCTAACCCCACCATCCAATGTGTAGATATTGCTGCCCTAAGTGCATTGGCAAAAAAATACAATTGCATGGTTGCTTGTGATAACACGTTTGCAACCCCTTACTTGCAACAACCCTTTGCACTAGGTGCTGATTTTATTGTTCACTCGACAACAAAATTTCTAAATGGGCATGGAACTGCCATAGGCGGAGCATTAGTGGGAGTAGATATTGAAAGAATGCGAGGCCCTATTTTTAAATTTCATAAAACTACAGGCGCTAACTCTAATGCGTTTGATGCCTTTTTATTAGTACAAGGGATGAAAACGCTGGAGGTAAGGATGGATCGTCATTGTACCAACGGAGAGCGTGTAGCAAAATTTCTGTCAGATCATAAGAACGTGGCGAAAGTAAATTATACAGGTCTTCCCCAACATCCTGATTTTGCAGTAGCTGCTAAACAAATGCGACACGCCGGCGCTTTACTTTCCTTTGAAGTGAAAGGAGGATTGCAAGGGGGAATCAATTTTATGAACAAATTAAATCTATGTACCCGTGCTGTTTCATTGGGGACCTGCGATACGCTGCTCTCCCATCCGGCATCGATGACCCATTTTAGTGTACCCAAGGAAGAGAAAGAAAAATATGGTATCACGGAGGGATTAATTAGAATGCACGTAGGGATTGAAACAGTAGACGATATTATTGCTGATCTTGAACAAGCCTTACACTAAATCCAATATGTCGATTACCATTCGTCGTGCAACGGCTGCTGACTGTCCACGTTTGTTGGAATTGATTCAAGAACTTGCTGTGTATGAAAAAGCACCACAGGAAGTTACTGTATCACTACAGCATTTTACAGAGAGTGGGTTTGGCGCACACCCTATCTGGTGGGCCTTTGTTGCAGAGGAAGAGAAAGTAATTCACGGCTTTGCCTTATACTATATCCGGTATTCAACCTGGAAAGGACAATGCCTATATCTGGAAGATATTTTAGTCACCGAAAAAATGAGAGGAAAAGGAATTGGCGCTCAATTATTCGAGAGAATTTTAGAAGAAGCAAAAGAAAGAAAATTAGTTCGTGTAGTATGGCAGGTCTTGGAGTGGAATGAGCCTGCCATTGGTTTCTATAAAAAATATAATGCAACACTGGATCCTGAATGGATCAATGGTGCCATTGAAATAAAGGTTGCTCCCTAAGATCAATCCTTAAGAAACACCATTTACCAACACCTCTTTCTGAATTTTTTGGATCAGCCCCTGTAATACTTTACCAGGACCCACCTCAGTAAATTCTGTAGCGCCATCCGCTAACATAGCTTGCACACTTTGAGTCCATTTAACAGGACCCGTCAACTGATTGATTAAGTTTTGCTTGATTGTAGCAGGATCGGTTACAGGCATCGCCACTACATTTTGATATACAGGACATGAAGGAGCGTTGAATGCAATAGATTGAATAGCCCCTTGTAATTCTTCCTCAGCTGCCTTCATCAAGGGAGAATGAAAGGCACCCCCAACAGGCAAAACCAGCGCCCGTTTAGCTCCTGCTTCCTTCAAAGCAACACAAGCCTTCTCTATCCCCGTTACAGAACCACTGATCACTAATTGCCCAGGACAATTATAATTAGCAGGAACAACAATTTCAGGAATACCAGCACAAACTGATTCAACTTTTTGGTCCTCCAACCCTAATACAGCCGCCATAGTGCCCG
>CAINBK010000076.1:0-2982 GCA_903846615.1 uncultured Bacteroidota bacterium | reverse complement strand
TGCAGGCATTTCAAAAATCGGTTTGATCAAACCATCCTTGAGTCCATAGACCCATCCATGTAAATGTGGGTACTGATTTTGCTTCCAGGCTTTTTGAATAATAGAGGTTTTGGCCAGGTTCATTACTTGCTCCTGCACATTTAGTTCTACCATTCGATTAACTCTACCTTCTTCTTCTTTTATACTATCAATTTCATCCCGATGTATGCGGTATACATCTTTGATATTACGCAGCCACTTATTAATGATGCCAAAATTGTGTTGTGTCATGGATGCTTTAACTCCACCACAGCCATAGTGACCGCAAACAATTACATGTTTAACTTTTAAGTGATGAACCGCATATTCCAACACAGTTAGCAGATTCAAATCTGTATGCACTACCATGTTAGCCACATTGCGGTGTACAAAGATCTCGCCTGGCTGTGTCCCGGTAATCTCATTGGCAGGCACCCGACTGTCACTACAGCCTATCCATAAAAAATCGGGGGTTTGAATATCAGCTAGTCGATCAAAATATGCAGGGTCATCTCCTATTTTCTCGGCGGCCCATGCTTTATTTTCCAGTAGTAGTTTTTCGTAGGCTTTCATAGTAATAAATTAAAAGGTGTTAAATATTGCTTTTTTAAAAGGACTTTGTTTAATCTCTATTTTGATATTTTCCAGTGGGGCATGTTTTTGAAAATCCTCAATAATTTCTATGATGTCTTGATCTATAAAATCAGCACGAGACACGTCGATAATTACAAAGGAGTTGGCAGGAACTTTTTCTAACCCCTGTTTTAGAATAGCCTTATTCAAAAAGGAAACATCTTTTCTTAGGCGTACCAAATATTTGTTGGTGTCACTTACTACTAAGATGGCTGATCTAAAGTTAGATCGAATAATAAAGATGATAGCAATTCCAATTCCAATTATAACTCCTTTTAGTAAGTCTGTCGCCAATATGGCGGTAATGGTTCCAACAAAAGGAAGAAACTGGTTCCATCCTTTTTTATAATAGCTTACAAATAATGAAGGTTTTGCCAATTTATATCCGGTGAAAATTAAAATAGCAGCTAGTGCAGATTTAGGAATCTGGTTCAGCATTAGCGGTATGAATGCAACACAAAGCAGCAGGAGTGTACCGTGGTAAATGGTTGACATTTTTGTTTTGGCTCCTGAATTTACGTTGGCAGAGGAGCGAACAATAACACTGGTAACAGGTAGTCCACCCAAGAGTCCGGAAACTATATTACCCAAGCCCTGTGCTTTTAATTCACGATTAGTTGGCGTTACTCGTTGATAAGGGTCTAATTCATCAACTGCTTCAATACTGAGCAAGGTTTCAAGACTGGCAACCAATGCCAGTGTAATTGCAACTGTTAGTACTGCCGAATTGCCAAATTGAGACCAGTCAGGACTCGTAAAAAAAGAAAGAAACTCTTGCGGATTATTCGCAGCAGGTAAAATTACCAGATGTTCGCCCTTCAAGGCAGGCAGCCAGCCCTGCGTGTTGAATAGTTGATTGAGTAGTACACCCAGTAATACCATTAGCAATGGACCTGGAACAAAGCGAATAATTCCCGATTTCCCTTTTTGAAACTTTTCCCATACAATATTTAGTAATAAAGCCAGGCCGCCTATAATAAATGCACTAGAATTAATATTGGTAAATGCATAAAAGAAATTACTAAAGATGTTTCCCTTACGTGGTACACCTTCGTCAGTTTCAAACTGTGAATCGTCTCCTAATAAATGTGGAAACTGATTAATCAGCAGGATTAAACCAATAGCGGCCAGCATTCCTTTGATCACACTGCCAGGAACAAAATCTCCAATTATACCGGCTTTGGCAAAACCGAGCACTACCTGCATCACTCCCGCTATTACTACTGCTAGGAGAAACGCTTCAAACGAGGGGAGCATAGCGAGCGATCCTGCTACTATGGCGGTCAGCCCTGCTGCGGGGCCGCTTACACTAAGATGAGAACGGCTGGCAAGTCCCACCACTATACCTCCAATTACGCCTGCGATGATTCCACTGAATAATGGAGCATTGGACGCCAGGGCTACACCCAAGCAAAGTGGTAAGGCCACCAGAAAAACAACCACAGAGGCTGTAAGGTCGTTTGGTAAACTCTTGATGTAATCTTTAAATGTGGGGGTAGTTGGCATAATTTTTCTGAAGGTTTATAAAGATAAGTTTCAATTTATTATTTAGGCATTATCATTTTGAATTGAGGCCGCTCGTTTGAGTCGCTCATTGATGGTATTGCCTAATTCCTCTTGCGGTAGCATTTCACAAATGATTGTTTCATATTTCAGTTTATCCACATGGTGTAAAATCTGGTAGAGATTTTTTGCGGCTTCTACAAGGCTTCCATTTTCAGATAAAATATGTTGCTGATTTGTATTCACTGATAAAAGGGGCTCTTTGTATACTATAATCCCGGTATTATCTTTTACATGCATTATAATTTCCTCCCTTTTACAAAGAATAGTTTTGGTCAGTGGAGCATAATGCCGCGGCCATTGTCCAGGCGTCAATATTGTATTTTTTTGAGGATTAAATTTTTCAATCGGCCCAATTAAACTTTCTAATAACAATTTACCCAGTACACCCTCTCTATACAGCAGGGGCGTATTGTTGTTCATGCCAATTATTGTCGACTCAAGACCTACTGAACAACTTCCTCCATCCAGGATACAAGGGATTGAATCTCCAAAGTAGTGTTCAACATGTTCAGCTTTGGTTGGACTAATTCTGGTGAAAGGATTGGCACTAGGAGCAACAAGCGGAAAAGGGATTTGTTCAAGTAATTGCTTTGTTAAAGGATGGGCCGGTACACGAATAGCAACAAAATCACTGCCTGCTGTAATTGAATCAGGCACAAGTTTTGATTTTTTTAGTAAAACTGTCAAGGGGCCAGGCCAGTATTTTTCTGCGAGTTGCTGTAATGGCTTTGGGAATTCAGTGATTAATGGAAGAGCAGCTTCCAG
>CAINBK010000075.1:0-4235 GCA_903846615.1 uncultured Bacteroidota bacterium | reverse complement strand
TCAATTCGCACACAACAAATAGCTCGTATCGCTGACTTGAAAGCGAGAAGAGATGCTGGCAAAGCAGCAACCTGTTTAGTAAATATTCATAACAATGCAGTGGACGGAATTAACCTGATGCCTTCCGTATTAGAAGCCGTAGAAAATAATTGCACGCTTGGAGAAATAGCCACTACACTAAGGGCCGTATTTGGAGAGCACCAATAAAAAACTCTTCCTACCCTTTTGAAGGGCTCCATCCATCCTTTAAGCCTACCGTTTTATTAAATACTAATTGGGAGGATTGGCTGTCCTTATCCAAAACAAAATATCCTTTTCGTACAAATTGATAGCGATCTCCAGGATTTGTATCTAATAGGGACGGTTCGGCCATCACCTGTGGTAGAACTTCCAATGAAGCCGGATTAAGATAATGCATGAAATCCTGTGATTCATCAGTGGGATCTTCAACATTAAAAAGCCGGTCATACAAGCGAACTTCGGCTCTCACCGCGTGCGGAACACTCACCCAATGTAAAGTTCCTTTGACAGATATTCCACTGGTATCGGACCCACTTTTACTTTCAGGAATGTAGGTGCACCGAATTTCAGAAATAGCCCCTTGTTGATCTCTTATTACCTCTTCACAACGGATGATATAGGCACTTTTTAGACGAACCATCTGACCTGGAGCTAGTCTAAAATACTTTTTGGGAGGATTCTCCATAAAATCCTCTCGTTCAATATAGATTTCCCGACTAAATGGAATTTGACGTTGGCCAGCAGTTGGATCCTCGGGATTATTTTCAGAGCTAAGCCACTCTTCTCCCTGATAATTGGTCAACACTACTTTTACAGGATCAAATACAACCATACGTCGAAGTGCTATCCTATTCAGATGTTCACGAACACAGAATTCCAGCAGTCCCACATCAACCAAATTGTCACGCTTTGCTACTCCTATACGATCGCAAAATTCACGTATACTCTCCGGCGTGTACCCACGTCTTCTCAATCCACTGATGGTGGGCATGCGGGGATCATCCCAACCCGCCACTTTCTTATCCTGCACAAGCTGTAAAAGCTTTCGTTTACTGGTAACCGTGTAATTTATATTTCTTCGCGCAAATTCATATTGATGAGAGGGATAAATCGCCAGCTGCGTGATTAACCAATCATACAATTCACGATGAGGAACAAACTCCATCGTACAAATGGAATGAGTAATCTGCTCAATGGAATCACTTTGACCATGTGCAAAGTCGTACATGGGATAAATACACCAAGCATCTCCTGTACGATGGTGATGTGCATGCTTAATTCTATAAAGAATGGGATCTCGCATCAACATATTTATGTGCCCCATGTCAATTTTAGCACGCAATGTTTTGGCGCCATCTGCAAATTCACCATTCTTCATCCGAATAAATAAATCACGGTTCTCTTCAACACTTCTTGTACGATATGGACTATTTACTCCAGGCTCAGTAGGGGTTCCTTTCTGGTTAGCTATTTCTTCGGCAGTCAAGTCATCTACATATGCAAGCCCTTTCTCAATCAAGGTCAGTGCAAATGCATATAACTGATCAAAATAATCGCTGGCATACCGTTCATGCTTCCATTCAAAACCCAACCAACGGACATCTTCTTTTATACTCTCCACAT
Source organism: uncultured Bacteroidota bacterium (assembly GCA_903846615.1). Classification (GTDB taxonomy): domain Bacteria; phylum Bacteroidota; class Bacteroidia; order Chitinophagales; family Chitinophagaceae; genus JJ008. Next base: position 2,591 of record CAINBK010000075.1, on the reverse strand, counting down.
ACTCGGTATCCTCGGTTACTGGATTCGTATCGTCAAAACGCAAATTGGTGTATCCGGGAAATCGTTTAGTAAGACCAAAATTTAAACAAATACTGGAAGCATGGCCAATATGTAAATAACCATTGGGCTCGGGAGGAAATCGGGTAACGATAGATGAATAAACGCCCTCACGCAAGTGCGTATCTATGATTTCTTCAATAAAATTCAAACTCTTTTCTTCAGCCATATACCTATTAAAGTTGCTAAGATAACGCAAATTAAAGTGGGCTACGACATAGTCGAGCGATCAATGAAGCTTGATCAGGAAATTGTGAAACAAGAAAATTTGTTGTTGCTAATTCAAACTCATCAAAATGAAATCCAGGCGATACCGTACAGCCCACGAAACTGAATGTTGATCCAGGAGCTGGCTCACTGGCAAACCAGCTTCCGGCCAGTACAATATGTTGAAAGGTCATATCCTCTTTAGATCCCAAGGTGGTGCGGGTATAGGAACCGTCTGGTGCAAATACATGGATCCATAATGGATCGCCTGAATAAAAATGCCAGCATTCATCACTAGCAATTCGATGAAAAGAGGAAAAATCTCCCTTTTCAAGCAAATAGTAAATAGCAGAGCTTACAGGTCTATCTCCTTTAAAAACACTTGGCAAATCTTGTTGAGACAATAGCATAGAAGCTTGATAGGTGGAGGTATAATAACCACCCTCAGGATGAGGCTGCAACGAATAGCGTTTAATCAAATCTGAGGGTTCCATAGCATGAATAAAAATTGAATTATTGTCGTGCGCCAAACAGTAGACTACCAATTCTGACTAGCGTGCTACCCTCCTCTAAGGCTATTGAGTAGTCCCCACTCATTCCCATTGATAGTACGGGCCTTTCGGAAGGTGTAAAGTACGTGGCATATTGTAAAGCCAAGCTTTTCAATTGTTGAAACTCTGACCTGACCACTGACTCGTTTTCTGTGAAGCTGGCCATTCCCATTAAACCTAGCACGCGGACATTTTTCCGATCAGTCATTGATGGAAGAAAGGCGGCTAATTCCGCTTGGTCAAAACCAAACTTTGTTTCCTCACGGGCAATATGAACTTGTAGTAAACAATCGATTACCTTATTTGAGCGAATTGCCTGCTTATTAATTTCGTCAAGAAGTGCTACACTATCTACCCCTTGTATTAAGGAACAGATCGGCGCAATATATTTTACCTTATTTCGCTGGAGATGACCAATAAAATGCCAACGAATATCAGCAGGTAACTGGGGTTGCTTCTCCACTAACTCCTGCACATAATTTTCTCCAAAATCACGCTGCCCCAATTTGTATAAGGCGAGAATATCCTCTACAGATTTTTTTTTAGACACCGCTACAAGCAAAGCACCCGCTTTTGAAAGCTCGTCTTTAATCTTTACATAATTTTCAACAGAAACAGACATATTGCAAAGCTACTTCAAAATGCCACGACTGATTACAATTCGTTGCACCTCACTTGTACCTTCATAAATCTGTGTGATTTTTGCATCACGCATCAATCGTTCTACATGATATTCCTTTACATACCCGTAGCCGCCATGAATTTGAACTGCTTCTGTGGATGCCCACATCGCAGTCTCAGAGGAAAAAACTTTAGCCATAGAAGAACTAATAGTATAATCTATACCATTATCTTTTTCCCAGGCAGATTTTAAACAGAGTAAACGTGCTGCCTCAACGCGAGTGGCCATATCAGCAAGCTTAAAGGCGATGATCTGATGATTCATGATTTCAGTGCCAAACGCTTTTCTTGTTTTTGAATAAGTTTTTGATAATTCGTAGGCCCCACTGGCAATTCCCAATGCTTGCGCTGCAATCCCAATTCTCCCACCGGCTAATGTTTTCATTGCAAAGGTGAAACCAAACCCATCCGCCCCAATCCGGTTTTGCTTGGGAACCTTCACATCATTAAACATAACGGTGTGGGTATCACTGGCACGAATACCCATTTTATTTTCTTTTGCAGCAACCACTACGCCCGGCCAATTTTTTTCTACAATTAAACAGTTGATCCCTCTTGAACCTTTAGCTGGATCTGTTTGAGCAATGACAAGATAGACTGAAGCATTTCCGCCATTGGTAATCCAATTTTTAGTTCCATTTAATAAATAGTAATCGCCCTTATCCTCTGCGGTTGTACGCTGAGAAGTGGCATCGCTGCCCGCTTCAGGCTCAGACAACATAAATGCCCCAATATAAAGTTGCCCATCTTTCTTACCCTGAGCCAAGGGGACTAGATATTGTTGCTTTTGCTCCTCTGAACCAAATTCTTGTAACCCATAACAGACCAAACTATTATTGACGCTCATACAAACACTGGTGCTGGCATCCACTTTACTTATTTCCTCCATTGCCAACACATAACTAATGGTATCTAAACCACTACCCCCATAGGCGGGATCAACCATCATACCCATAAAACCCAAATCGGCTAATTGAAGAATTTGCTCTTTAGGAAACTGCTGCTTTTCGTCTCGCTCAATGACACCTGGCAAACATTGATTTTGCGCAAAGTCCCGGGCTGCTTGTTGAATCATTAATTGCTCCTCAGTAAGAT
>CAINBK010000074.1:0-2183 GCA_903846615.1 uncultured Bacteroidota bacterium | reverse complement strand
GGTACCGGTGTAAAAGCAGTGGATCAATTACAGGGCGAACGTCGTAAAGCATTTGGAGAAAACACTGCTTATCCAATGGCGTATAAGTATCCGATTGATTTGAATGTGATTCCTCAAATTGATGTATTCCTGGATAATGGTTACACCAAGGAGGAAATGAAAATGGTAAAGGAGACTTGTAAGATCATGCGGGATGATTCCATTCGTGTTACAGCTACAACCGTTCGTATCCCGGTCATGGGAGGACATAGTGAGAGCGTGAATGTGGAATTTGAAAAAGAATTTGAGTTGACAGAGGTCAAACAAATTTTGCAAGCAGCACCTGGTGTAGTAGTAGTGGATGATCCTGGACAGCAAGCTTATCCAATGCCCATGGATGCGCATGAAAGAGATGAGGTCTTTGTGGGAAGATTGCGTAGAGACGAGTCGCAACCGCGCACACTAAATGCATGGATCGTATCCGATAATCTTCGAAAAGGTGCAGCCACCAATGCTATTCAAATTGCTGAGTACCTGGCGCAGCAAAAGATGATTAAGTAAGACTATTCTCCCAAGAGTTTGATGAAGTCCTGCTCGTTGATAACATGAATAGAGGGGATCTTTTTTGCTTTTTCTAACTTACTGCCAGCCTCTTCACCTGCTACCAGATAATTTAGTTTGGCACTGACCCCACTTAAAATCTGTCCACCGTTTGCGCGCACCATCTCTTCAGCTTCACTTCTTTTTAGTTTGGAAAGGGTACCAGTAAAAAGAAATGTTTTGCCGGTAAGATTTCCAGTTGAATGAGTATCCTTTTTTTCATTCCGCAGGGTCAATCCCAGTTTCTCCAGCGCATGAAGCATTTTAATATTATCAGAGTTGCTAAAGAACTGACGAATACTTCCCGCTACTTTAGTGCCCACATCTTCTAATTGCTGCAACTGTTCTTCTGAAAATGATTGAAAATCCAGTAAGTGATCAACGGCGTTAGCCAGGGTGCGTGCCGTAGTTTCTCCTACAAAACGAATTCCCAGTGCATAGATCAAGCGATGTAGTGGTTGTTTTTTAGAAAGCTCAATAGCTTGTTGCAAATTTTCGATTGACTTTTTCCCAAACCCTTCCATCGAAGCGAGTTGTGCAAAGTCAAGTGTATAGATTCCGGGAATATCACCAAGTAATCCTAACTCCACAAATTTTCTAACGTTGGCTTCGCCAAATCCTCTTATATCAAGTGCATCTTTACTTACAAAGTGAATAATTCTCTCAATGACTTGTGCAGGGCATTCTAAATTGATGCAACGCCATACCGCCTCTTCTTCCTCTTTGAATAATTTACTTGCACAAACAGGACAAACACTCGGAAACTGAATTTGTTTTTCTTTTCCAGTACGTGCTTCCGTCAGAGATTTGACTATTTGAGGAATAACATCACCCGCTCTTTCAATTAGTACTTGATCTCCAATTCGTAGATCTTTTTCTGCAATATATTCCTGATTGTGCACGGAGATACTGGATACCATCACGCCGCCAACTCCTACTGGTTCTAATTTTGCAACTGGAGTCACGGCTCCTGTTCGTCCCACCTGAAATTCGATTCCAATTAATTGAGTAGTGGCTTGTCTTGCTTTGAATTTAAAAGCTACTGCCCAGCGAGGATGATGTGAAGTCATCCCTAATTTTTCCTGTAGCGCCACCTCATTTACTTTGATCACCATCCCATCAATTTCATAGGGTAACGTATCGCGAACAGCTTCAAATTCTACACAATAATTAATTACGTCTTGTATTGAATTGAATACTTTTTTTTCTCGTGCTGGACTTCTGAAGCCCAGTTCCCACAATAAACCAAGTGTAGCGGCATGTGATTGCAATGCCACCGGCGATTGTTCTTCTTTTTGAAGTGAGAAATAACTAAGATGATAAACAAATACTTCAAGATTACGCTTGGCTACCTCGCGAGGATCTTTGAGTCGCAGCGTACCACTGGCTGCATTACGCGGATTCGCTAGCGGAGCCAATCCCTGCGCTGTTAAACTTTGATTATAGCGACTAAAATTTTCTTTGTTCATCAGTACCTCACCTCTGATCTCAGCTTGTTGAATTCCAAGTTTTGAAAATGGGGCTGTTAATGGAACCGAATGTATTTGCCGTATGTTGATGGTTACCTCATCTCCAGCTACTCCGTCACCACGCGTGGCAGCGCG
>CAINBK010000073.1:0-12322 GCA_903846615.1 uncultured Bacteroidota bacterium | reverse complement strand
TTCTCCTGCCACGGTATCACCCGTAATGCTTTTTACTTTTTTAGCAGGAACACCTGCGTAAATACTATTGGGTTCGCAGATAGTATTTTCCAAGACAACAGCACCGGCTGCAATGATGGTATTCGAATGAACCACTGCTTTGTCCATAATAATGGCTCCCATCCCTACCAGGACATGGTCATGTAGCGTGCATCCATGTACAATAGCGCGATGTCCGATGGAAACATAGTTGCCAATAGTAGTGCCACATTTTTCAAAGGTTCCATGAATAATGGCTCCATCTTGAATATTAACCTGATTTCCGATGCGAATAAAATTCACATCGCCTCTGACCACTGCCTGAAACCAAACACTGCAATTTTCTCCCATGGTCACATCACCGATCAGGGTTGCATTTTCTGCCAGGTAGGCATTATTCCCCATTACCGGGGTTTTTCCACGAACAGTCAGGAGCAGTGCCATTTTTTTCTTTGCAAAGTAGTAAAAATTAAAAGGTCGATCTTTGTACCTGTTATGCAAAATCGGGAACTCTTTTACAGACATCTTGCGCAAACGTCACCGGCACCCTTGGCCCTGGAGATTGTCAAAGCAGATTGTGCTACGCTCTATGATGCAGCGGGTAAGGAGTATATCGATTTGATCGGAGGGATCAGTGTAGCCAATATAGGACATCGTCATCCACGTGTGTTGACCGCCATGCAGGAACAGATGAATGCTTATTTACATGTGATGGTCTATGGCGAGTTTATTGAATCACCACAGGTCAGATATGCGCAATTATTAGCGAGTCATTTACCCGCGCCGCTCGAGTCGGTGTATTTCACTAACTCAGGAACAGAAGCCATAGAGGGAGCGATGAAGTTAGCGAAGCGTGTAACCCAACGTACTCATATTATTTCTTTTACTCATTCCTATCACGGGTCAACCCAAGGCGCCTTGAGTTTAATGGGGGATGAATATTGGCGTAATGCTTTCAGGCCATTACTTCCAGATATTGAACATGCCACGTATAATGATCCGGCAGTATTGAAATCAATCACGGATAAAACGGCCTGTGTGGTATTGGAAACTATTCAAGCCGAAGCAGGCATTTTGAGTCCTGATAAAAATTGGATCCAAGCTCTTCGGAAACGCTGTACTGAAACAGGAACCTTGCTGGTACTTGATGAGATTCAGGCAGCATTCGGACGAACAGGTTCACTTTGGGGCTTTACAGCTTTTGGTATTGTACCTGATATTCTGGTTTTAGGTAAAGCCTTGGGAGGTGGAATGCCATTAGGTGCATTTGTGGCCTCCAAACAACATATGGATTGCTTTACGGCGTCTCCCGTTTTAGGACATATCACCACATTTGGGGGTCATCCGGTTTGTTGTGCTGCAGGGAAAGCTGCTATGGAAGCTTTATTGGAAGAGGGTTGGATGGAACAAGTAGCGGCTAAAGAAAAATTACTTCATGAAAAACTAGTTCATCCTAAAATTACTGCCGTACGAAGTGCAGGACTTTGGATGGCCGTTGCCTTTGATTCATTTGAAACCTGTAAAAAAGTTATTGATACTTGTTTAGAGCAAGGCGTACTCACGGATTGGTTTTTATTTGCCTCAAATTGTTTACGAATTTCTCCACCACTTCTTATTCACGAAAAACAATTGGAGAAAGCTTGCGACGTGATTTTGAAGGCTTGTGATGCCTGCTAATTGCAAGCTGCGTACTAGCTATGTATGCGTAAGTTGTTAGGCCATTAATTGCCCATATAAAAAGGCGGCTAGTAATGCTCCAGCAATGGGGCCTACCACTGGAATCCAACTATAAGCCCAATCACTATCTCTTTTCCCTGCAATGGGTAATAAAAAATGCATGATGCGTGGACCCAGATCACGAGCCGGGTTAATACCATAGCCGGTGGGGCCTCCTAAACAAAGTCCAATACCCAATACCAATAAGGAAACAGGTAGCGCATCCATACTCCCCATTTTTGCCGCAGCGGGAGAAATACAAAGGGCGCCAAATACCAAGGCAAAAGTTCCAATAGTTTCTGAAATTAAATTGTGTATTGTATTACGCTGGGCTGGAGCGGTACAAAATACACCTAGCTTGAAATCTGCATTGTGCGTGATGGCAAAATGTGGGTAGTACAACAACCAAACTAAGGTTGCACCCATCATAGCGCCTGCAAACTGGGCCGAAACATAATAAAACAGATCAGTCGATGCGATTTTCCCCAATGAAAGCATTGCGATACTAACTGCAGGATTGAGGTGACCTTGTCCACCGAGATGGACTGAACTATACACGCCAACAAAAACTGCAAGGGCCCATCCGAGCGTAATCACCAGCCAGCCTCCTTGTGCTTCTTTTGTTTTTTCAAGCAGTACGTTAGCCACTACACCGCCACCAAACAAAAGCATCAAAGCGGTACCGATTAATTCGCTAAAAAAAATGTTCATACTAAAATTTTATTGATTTGTTGCCCAAGCGATTGAAGCGTTGACGGCGCGTTGCCAACCTTTGAGTAGTTGTTGGCGCGTACTTGCATCAATCTGTGGAGAGAATGAATGATTAGATTTCCAAAGTGAGCGCAATTGTTCTTTAGAGGTCCAATAGCCCACGGCGAGTCCTGCCAAATAGGCGGCGCCGAGTGCAGTGGTCTCGGTGATAACGGGTCTTACCACTTTACAATCGAGAAGATCAGATTGGAATTGCATGAGTAAATCATTTACAGTGGCACCACCATCCACGCGTAATTCCTGAATGGGAATCTTTGCATCAGCTTGCATGGCATGAAGCAAGTCCGCTGATTGGTAAGCAATGCTATCGAGGGCTGCCCTTGCGATATGCGCTTGATTGCTCCCACGAGTTAATCCAAAAATACTTCCCCGCGCGTAGGCATTCCAATAGGGTGCACCGAGTCCTGCAAAAGCGGGTACCACATAAACACCCTGACTATCGGGTACACTCGAAGCCAGCTTTTCAATATCAGGTGCACTATGAATAACTTTTAATTGATCGCGCAACCATTGCACAACAGCTCCGCCGATAAATACAGAACCCTCGAGGGCATATTCTGTTTTTCCATCCAGCTGCCAGGCAATAGTCGTTAATAAATTATTAGTAGAACGAATGGCTTGCTCACCGGTATTCATCAACATAAAACAACCGGTGCCGTAGGTATTTTTAACCATACCCGGATCGATACATAGCTGCCCAAAGAGTGCTGCTTGCTGATCACCTGCAATGCCACCAATGGGGATGCTATGGCCCGGTATTACTTCGCAGTTGCCAATCACACCCGAACTGGGTACTACTGTTGGTAATACCGATTGAGGAATGTCAAATAGTTTGAGTAGTTCTTGATCCCATTGAAGCGTATGAATATTGTAGAGTAGGGTGCGGGATGCATTAGTAACATCCGTTGCATGTACTTTTCCTTTTGATAGTTTCCAGATCAACCAACAATCCATGGTGCCAAATGCTAATTGTCCTTTGGCGGCTTTTTCACGGGCACCGGGTGTATGATCCAATAACCATTTGATTTTGGTAGCGGAGAAATACGCATCCAATATCAAGCCAGTTTTTTCTTGCAATAGCGGCGCATGTCCTGCAGATCGAAGCGTGTCGCAGGTTGGTGCAGTTCTTCTGTCCTGCCAAACAATTGCAGGAGCGATGGGTTCTCCGGTTTCCCGGTCCCATAGTACGGTTGTTTCTCGTTGATTGGTAATTCCGATCGCTGCAATTTGTTGGGATTGTATTCTTCCCTTGGCAATTACTTCGACCATGGTGCCCAGCTGTGTCTCCCAAATCTCATGTGCATCATGTTCTACCCAGCCGGGTTGTGGATAATGTTGTTTGAATTCTTTTTGTGCAATGCCTACAATGGCACCTTGCTGATCAAAAAGTATACTGCGACTACTCGTGGTGCCTTGGTCGAGTGCCAGGATATAAGAAGCTTGCATGCAACGTTATTGGTTGCCTCAAGTTAGGGAAATGTCCGAACTGAAAATAGTTTCGGAATTAAAAATCAAGTCCCATGGCCAAATGATATTGCGGTTTCCCTTTGAAAAAGCCGTTCATCTGCCATCCGGCATCCAGTCGCAGAAAATAACCGAGTAAGGTACTTCTTGCGCCTACTCCATAGCCACCGGCAAAAGGTCCGATACCGCCAGCACGCACGCGGAATGTTACGGGAGCGGAGTTATAGGATACAAAAGGTCTTTCAAGTTTATCATAAGCGCCATTCCAGGCTGTTCCTAAATCGATAAATTGTACCAATTGAAAATTCCGAAGGAAAGCGCTGTTGATGGGGCGGTTAATAAATGTGGTAAAGACGGGGATTCGGATTTCACTATTGAGTACCACCGCATTATTTCCGTTGGCTACATTTTGTTTAAATCCTCTGAGATTAACCGCTAATGATTCAAAAGAATATTCTGCATCAGGGTCAGGTGTATTGGCGGGGTCGAAATATCTGTATGATCCATCTCTGCGTCTGTTCTGTCCAAAGAGCAACCAGTTATCTACACCACCTAGGTAGTAAATAATTTTTTGACTACCCCAAGAAAAATCAGCAGCACCACGCACCGCCCAGGTAATGTTGCGATAGATGGGAAGAAAATATCGGGCATCAAATCCCATGTTCATGGTAAAAGGAAAATCGCCAGACTCTGTTTTTACATTGTTGCCGATCTGTGCGTTGTAATCCCAGTAAATTTTCCACCGTAATCCGTTCCAGATATTCAACGCGGGTGTAATGGCGTCGTCGTGTACAAACTCCACATGTGCCAAGGCGTATTTTTTCACTAGATCTTTTCCCTTTAGCGATTGATCTGGATAGGCAGGGTTCGCCAGTTTTATATACCGATCATTTCTGAAAGCGGCATTGATGCGGAGGCTTCTTACTTTATTGAAAGGATAACTAACCGTAGCCTGGTATAAGTTGGAATGAAGTTTAGTGTCAAAGAAAATCGTGTCAGTATAGAGCGGAGGATTCTTAACCGTGTTACGATAATAGGTAACTCCGTAATCAATTCTCTTTTTCAAATATTGCGTAGTGAACACATATTCATTAGCATCTAAGTTGGGACTGATTCGATACCCCCCGGCAAATTTGATATCCTCCATTAAATCAGAGGTTCCAATTCTTACAATACCATTCAGCGGATTGTTGTTGCTGAGCGTAATAGGTCCGTATCCGCCTTGATAAGGCTGATAACGTGTTACCAGTACATTATTATTGAAACCGGAAACCAGGTAATCGTTAAAGAATTTAGGCGGACGGTATTCAAATATTTTATTCTTTGGCGTGGTTTGTTTTTTTAAGGGGGCAGCTTTTGCTCCAGCCGGTGCGGCTGTGGCTTCCTCTTCAAAGCCGGTACTAAATACGGGCTCCGCTTTTTTTAGGGTGGTGTCGATTACAGGTACTGGTACAACCGGTGCAGCTGGTTTGCGTAAATTCTTTTTTTCTTCTTCAATGAGTTTGCGGACATATTCTGTTGGACGGGCTGTAACATTTCTACGACGTAGGGTGTTCTCATCAATTTTTAAACGATATAACAATTTTGCATCGCCGAGTCGAACTACTTCACTTACTTGTTGATTATCTCCAGCGGTTCGTGTTTCCAGCAAACTGCTTTGATAATTGGTAATTGGGAAAATATAGGCGGAATCCAGGGTCACGGAAAGAAATCCCACCGAATCGATATCTGTTTTCTCCCAATCCTTCAGCACGCTGTCTACTTCTGCTTGGGGTGGGTTGCGTAATATTTCGTCTCCAATAAATACCAAGGTGTCTAATCCGGCACGTTCTGTAGTAAAGAAACCGGCATAGCGATTGTTGATCCCGTTTTCGTCACTCACGAACGTAAAATGGCTGGTATTGTATTGAGAGGGGAATCTTGCGTTGCCACGAGAAAGATTGGTCAGCTTTGAAACTTGACGGAGTTCACTTTTATTCCAGTTATCAACTAAAAATATATTGAAGGATTTGTTGGGAGCTGCATTTTCTGTTTCGGTACCGGTTGCAGCCGGGCGGTTACTAGAAAATAAAATGCCAGTTTTATTGGGGAAGGCAACAAAAGAAGGATCGAGGTCGTCGTAAGTATCATTAGTGATTTGCTCGATGGTTTGTTTGTCAATTTTATAGGTGAAGATATCAGACTGACCACTGCGGACTGCACTAAAGATGAGTGTATTGTTATCCAACATGTACTTCATGTCCGTGATCTGATCAAATTTTTCGATCACCTGTTTGTTGATCTTGACCCTACGTACTACATCGTATACAAAAAAGTTGATCTTACCCTGATCATTATAAAGTACAGCCAAACGAGTGCCTTTTCCATCCCAGGCAACCAATGGATAGTTCGGGTTCTTATCTTCTTCTCTGGAAAGTACTCCTTGCTTGAGTAGCACGCGGCGGTTGATAAAATTCTCCATCAGTACCAACTGAATTCTTCCTTGTTTATACTCGGTTACTGCATAGGAGAAACTGCGGGGAACAGGATTGGCATTAAAACGATAAAAATCTTTTTTGCCAGCATATTCACTCACCGCCAATTGTCCCCGGGGCGCATTGCGTCTGCCACGGATATCTTTGAAATATACATCCTGCATATCAGTCATGAAATCTTGCAGGAGTGTTTTAAATTTTTTCTTGGATAACTTATAAGAAGCATTATTCAGATTGCGAAAGGCTCTAGCCAAGTACAAAAAGTAAGTGACTTTGTTTTTGCCATATTTATCAGCAACATATTTCCAAAAAGCATGGCCCGCTAAAGCTGGTTTTTCAAAGGCAAACTGGTAAAAGTTACGATAAAGCCCGGCCAGCATCACAGCACGGAGTTGATCATCTAAATTAGTATTCCAGTTTTCTGCTGCATAGGTGATGTATCCGTCAGTCAACCATTTGGGTAGATCTAACAAGGCTTGGTTGGTGGCAAAGTCTCCAAGGTCCTCCCCAAATAATAAATTCTCCACCAGGGTTCTGGCTATTCCCTCTCGAATTTGATAACGAAGATGCTGATGATTGCCATCAAAATAAACAATCATCTTGTTGTTGACTAGTTTAGTAAGTCCACCGGTATTTTGCCAATCGATACCCAGTCCAATATTGGACTGTTGCATTTCGTCATAATTATTATAAACAACAATATTGATCCTTCGCTGGATTCCGAATTCTACAAATGCTTCGAGCCCGGGGAGTTCCTGTTCTGCAATTTGACCTACATATTCGCCGAGGCCCAACCCATCCTGGCTGAAATAACAATTGAAATTATCAGTCTGATGATATTTCCATTTAAATTTTTGATACTGCACACGGTTTTTTCCAAACTGCACCGTATTGACCTGCGCGTCCGCATGTAAAAGTCCCAACAAGGGAAGCAACACAACTAACCACCTCATTCTATTCATAACTATCTTTGTAAATCGACTCTAAAAGTACGAAAACCCCGCTATGTTAACCGTCCAGTCCCTGCTATTCAGCCCCGTTCAGGAGAATACCTACCTTGTCTATAACGAAGCGGGGGATACCCTGATTATAGATCCGGGCTGTTATTTTCCGGAAGAGCGTAAAAGTCTGGAAGAAAAAATTACAGCCAAGGGCCTTAAGCCCATACAATTGGTCAACACGCACTGCCATTTGGACCATGTTTTTGGCAATAAGTTTGTCCATGAAACCTGGGGGTTGGAGCTGTATTTCCACGAGAGCGAGCAAAAAGTGTTTGACTACGCCTCCACAGCCGGGGATCTCTGGAATTTGCCTTTTGAAAACTACCAGGGCCCTGTTCATCACGTAAAAGAAGGACAGTTTTTAACAATTGGGGACCAACAGTTGCAAATCTTACATACCCCCGGCCACTCACCTGGCAGTATTTCTTTTTACTATCAAAAAGGGGGATGGGTAATCAGTGGGGATGTTCTTTTTAGAGAAAGTGTAGGACGAACCGATTTGCCCGGTTCGGATTTTTCAACCCTGGAACAAAGCATTCGTACTAAACTCTATACCTTACCCGATAACACGCATGTATACAGTGGACATGGAATGCCCACTACTATTGGTTACGAGAAGGCTAATAATCCGTTTGTACCTGCTGGTTAAATACCAGCCCACTCTTTTTTCTCTGTTTTTCCTACTACCCCGATAAACAGGAGTAATAAAACACTGGCTAATCCCATATTAAATAAGGGGTCAGTATACCAATTGACTAGCGAGCGGTGTAAAAGGTATAAGCCTGCACTGCTTGTGAGATAAAATAAAATTCGTTTTACCGGATAGGGAACCGGAAAATGCTTTTGTCCGAGTCCATAGCTGACTAGCATCATAAATAAATAACAAGTAAAACTGGCTATGGCTGCTCCCCAATAGTGATAGCGTGGTATTAGCAAAATGGTGAGCGTTATGGTAATGAGGGCACCGCCCAGTGTGATAAATGCTCCGGTCAGGTTACGATTAGTTAGTTTATACCAAATACTCAGATTATAATATATGCCTAACAAAATATTGGCCATGGCAAAGAAGGGAACAACATAAAGTCCTTCTTTCCAGCGCTCGCGGTCAATAGCTTCAAAAAACCAGGCGGCTAAATCAATGTAAAGCGATACGCATAGGAATAAAAAGCAGCATACAATTACAAAGTACTTCAATACGCGTGCGTATGTTTCAGGAGCGTTTTTATCCTTGCTGCGATTAAAGAAGAATGGTTCTGCAGCCAAGCGAAATGCTTGTATGGCAATGGTGATAACAATCGATAGGCGAATGATATTTCCAAAAACGCCTAACTCATGCTTAGCTTGTTCTGCAGGAAGGTCCACGACAAATTGATACAATAAACGACTGAGCATATCATTCACAATTCCTCCCATACCCACAATAACCAGCGGCCAACTGTATTGTAGTACTTTTTTTAATAATGCTGAGTCAAGTAAAGGTTGTACTTGTTTCAGCTCGGGGATCAAAAGCAAAAGTGTACCCACACTTCCCAAGAAATTTCCAATTATGTACCATTCTATTCCTCGCTCGGTAATAGCACTCCACTCCGGGAAATAGCGGGGAATGATTCCCAAACAGATTATTACAACTGAAACGTTGATTACTACCGTTGCCATTTTAGCGAATGCAAAGCGACGGGGTCTATTCTCCTGTCTTAATTTGGCAAAGGCCAGGGTTGAGAGCGTGTCAAAAAATAAAATGCCAATCATCCATTTGATCAGCCCAGGTGTATTATCAAGCCGAGCCCAACTCACTAAATTCTCCTGGTTGATCCAGAGTATGAATGAGAAGAGTAGTGTAGTAATAAAAAGTGTAATGGAGAGAGTGCTGTATAGTGTGGATCGATTTTCCTCCTGCGCAAATCGGAAGTAGGCTGTTTCCATCCCATACGTGAAGAGTATATTTAGAAAAGCAGTAGCTGCATATACCAAGGTAAGGTCGGCGGTGACCGCTGGTTCACGAAAAAATAGTGGAAGACTCAGATTCATCAGGTAGCCTAAAAAGCGACTGGTGATACTGGGTAGTCCGTACCAAAGAGTTTGTCCTGCTAAATTTTTGATACCGCTCAAACAGAATTGTTTGCCCATAAAGATAACCTTTTGCAGCCATGCTGTATCTTTAAGGGTAAATCAACATCTATGAAAAAGGGAATGGCTTTATTCTTATTAACCTTGACACTAAGCGCTGGACTCTCTGCACAGGTGTACGAGAGCACAGCTGAATATGATAAGAAAAAGTATACAGCGTTTTTAGCTGAATACGATTACCAGGCCGCCGCTGTTGAAAATGCATTGCTCAAGCGGTTCTCTAAATTAGGATATATGCCCCGGGAGGAAAAAGGGCTGCTGAACCGTGATAAAGGGTTTAAAGTTTTTGCAGGTTCGATTATGAATGATATCACAGAGGGACAAGCTGATTATTTGGTTAAAGCAGAAAAGCGAAGCCGTAAGGAAAGAGAAATTTCACTGCTTACCATTATTATTCTACAAAATGGAGAGGCGTTGGGTCGTTCCGTGAGTGAGGAGCGTGCTAATAAGGTAAAAAGCTATTTGAAAAGTATCATTCCAGACGTGGCGGCTGAAAGTTTGGAGCTGGATATCAAAGTGCAAGAGGACGCCATTCTCAAAGCAGAAAAAAAATTAGAAGGTTTAAAGAAAGAGCAAGGGGATTTAGAGCGTAAACTGGAGAATAATGGGAAATCGCAACAGGATACAGAAAATGAAATCAAAGCCAAACAAGAGGGGCTCCAAATTCTGAAATCCAAGCGTGTTACTCCGGCTTTGCCAAGTTCGGGTTCCGAACAAAAGACGAATCTGTAAGCGTTTTTAAAAAGGCAACCAAGTCAGTGCTCTGCCGATCGGTGAGTTGAATTCCATTCCTTAATAAAGGATCCAACGTGGTACTGGGAATAATTCCCACGCGGTAATGATTAATACATTGTTGGATTGTCATGAAGCGTCCATCGTGCATGTAATTTGAGGATAACGCTACATTTCGAAGAGTAGGTACTCGAAATTTCAAAGAGTCCTGTTTTTGACGCGTTACACGCATTCTTCCAAAATCTTTTAAGGATGGGTCCACCGACAGTCCGATATTTCTAAAACTTTGATCGGTAAAAAGTGGTTCCTGATGGCAGGTGTTACAGTGGGCTTGAAAAATTTGATAGCCACTGGCTTCCTGTGCTGTAAAAACAGCTTGTCCCTGTACAACTCGGTCGTATTTACTATTGGCAGAGATCAGTGTGCCTGTAAATTGAGCTAATGCTTTTAAAATATGTGTGGGTTCTATCGAAGTGCTATTAAATACATCTTGAAATGCTCTTCGGTAGTAGGGCACTTTCTCTAATTTTCGTTGGATATTACTAAACTGATCACCCATTTCTGTAGGCCCGGTAATAGGATGTATGGCTTGTTCTTCTAAACTGTAAATCGCACCATCCCAATGTAATAATGGATACCAGGCCAGATTGAACAAGACGGGCGCATTGCGAAGGGTGTGCGATTCAAAAACACCATGACTTCTATCATGTTCAAAAGTTCCAAATGCGGCAACCTGTTCATGACAGGAAGCACAGGGATGACTATTATCAATAGACAAACGAGGTTCATAAAATAATCTCCGTCCCAGCTCGATGCCCTCTTTACTGAGTGGATTATCCCGGTAAATATCCAATGGGGATGGAAAATGAGCAGGAGCTTCCAGCGAAACTGTTGTTAGCTCCCTTGTGATAAAAGGCTTCTGACAGCCTGATAAAAATCGAAGACCAGCTACTGCTGCAATCACACCGAGAATAATAATCCCTTTCCTATTCATCTTTATTATAACGAATACGGCCTCTCCCAGATTTTATTTCGGCCTTTCTTTTTTTTGATTGTAATCTTTTTTCAGTGGCACCGGCAGATACCTTGGTTGCAATACGGGGTTTCTTTTTTTGCAATGCATTTTTTAAAAGCCTCACCAGCACTTTAATGGATTCCTCTCTATTGGCCCATTGTGTACGATGTACCTGAGCGCGCACCGATAAAATACCTTCAGAATTGATTCGGGTTTTTAACTTTTCACGAATTAGCTCTTTTTCAGTGGCTGACAAACGCATGGTTTGTTCAAGATCTAATTGCGCGGTAACAGCGGTCTCGACCTTATTAACGTTTTGCCCGCCGCTGCCTCCGCTGCGGGAGCTAACAAAACGCAACTCCTTTATTAGTTCGGTTAAATTCATCCTACATTTATCTTTTCAAAATTAACTCTAATTATGCGAGTGGTGCTTCAACGGGTCAAGCGGGCTTCAGTTACAGTCGAGGGGAATATTGCTGGGGCCATTGAGGAGGGTTTATTAGTATTGCTCGGGATTGAGGAAGCCGATACACTTGCGGATATGAACTGGCTATCGGGCAAACTGGTCAATCTTAGAATTTTTAATGACGAACAAGGCGTGATGAACCGTTCGCTCTTGGAGGTAGGGGGTGGTCTTTTGTTGGTTAGTCAGTTTACCTTATTTGCGGCCACTAAAAAGGGCAACCGACCCTCCTATAGCCGTGCGGCACCTCCGGCCATTGCTGTACCGATCTATGAAAAAATGATCGAACTTTTATCTGCTGAGTTAGGTAAACCTATCCAAACGGGGGTATTTGGAGCAGATATGAAAGTGGACCTGCTAAATGATGGTCCTGTTACTATAATTATGGACACAAAAAATAAAGAATGACAACTATTGAACAGGCGCAACAGCAAGTTGATCAGTGGATCAAAACCGTAGGGGTTCGTTATTTCAGTGAACTGACCAATATGGCTATTTTAACGGAGGAGGTAGGGGAATTAGCTCGACTCATGGCCCGCAC
>CAINBK010000072.1:0-2048 GCA_903846615.1 uncultured Bacteroidota bacterium | reverse complement strand
GGACCTTATCTTTGCAACATGAAAAGCTTTGACGTACCGATCATTGATCGACGTCCGTTGATCCGTGCGATCAAGAAGAAAAGGCACGAGCAGGACCGGATGAAAAAAGATTTTACTCCCACGCTGCTTGATTTTGGCCCCCTCCAAATTTCGCTGTCCAGACACTTTGGCTTTTGTTATGGCGTAGAAAACGCAATTGAAATTGCTTTCCGCACCCTTGAACAAAATCCTGGGAAGCGCATCTTTTTACTGAGTGAAATGATTCACAATCCCCAGGTAAATGCTGATTTGCAAGCCAGAGGTATTCGTTTTTTACAAGACACAAGTGGACGCACGCTTATTCCTTTTGAGGAACTTAACAAAGAAGATATTGTACTTATTCCCGCATTTGGCACCACTCTTGAAATCGAAACTCAGCTTCGCGCAAGAGGAATTACAACAGAATCGTACAACACAACCTGCCCCTTTGTTGAAAAAGTATGGAACCGAAGTGAAGCGATTGCAAAAAAGAACTTTACTGTAATTATACATGGTAAGCCAACGCATGAGGAAACTAGAGCCACATTTTCTCATGCTGCGGCACATGGACCAGCCATGGTGATTAAAGATATGGAGGAAGCCATACAGTTAGCCGCATTCATACGTGGCGATAAACTAATCGCTGAATTTTATTCATCATTCGAAAAACAATATTCGTTAGACTTTGATCCTGTCGCAGACTTAAAACGGATTGGTGTGGTTAATCAAACTACCATGCTGGCCAGTGATACGCAAGCAATCGCAGACTTTTTGA
The DNA here is from genome assembly GCA_903846615.1 of uncultured Bacteroidota bacterium. Lineage (GTDB taxonomy): Bacteria > Bacteroidota > Bacteroidia > Chitinophagales > Chitinophagaceae > JJ008. Next base: position 1,255 of record CAINBK010000072.1, on the reverse strand, counting down.
AAAAAACAATTGTAGACAAGGAAGGTAGCGAGGAACAAGTGGCTGATACTCGAGATACACTTTGTTATGCCACCTTAGATAATCAAACGGCTGTGCAAGGAATGTTACAACATGAAGCAGACTTGGCAATTGTGGTGGGCGGATACAATTCCTCCAACACTTCACACTTGGTTGAGCTGTGCGAGCTTACGCTACCCACGTATTATATTGAAACAGCACAAAAGATTCTTAACGATACATCCATTCAGCATTTTGATCTTCATCAACATGCTGAAAAAGTTACAACTGACTTCTTGCCTAGCAAAAGACCACTCCGCATTTTATTAACCAGTGGTGCCTCCTGCCCGGATGCATTGGTAGAGGGAGTGATCGAACGATTATTAGCTATAGTGCCTGGAACAGCCCCCCTAGATACCGTTTTGGATATCTATCAAGCGTAAAGCAGCTTGTAATATTCTTCCGCCATTCGATTACTGTCAAAGGCAAAGCGAACATCCTGCATTCCATTTTTCATCACCTGACGCCAAGTATCATAATCTTCGTAATAAAGGGGGAGAACTTCCTTTTCTAAAATATCGTAAAGCTTGTTTAAGTCATATTCATCCTGCTCATGAACCGCCATGTTATCGTAGTCAGCTTTTGGAACTACAAAACCATTGTGCCCATGATTGATGAATTCTGGAATCCAGCCATCATCTGTTGAAAAATTAATGGCCCCGCTCATAGCAGCTGTCATTCCGCTAGTACCAGAGGCCTCCCGGGGAACGCGAGGATTATTGAGCCAACAATCGGCAGCCTGTTTCATGCGCTTGGACAAAGTAAGTTCGTACCCGATTAATACCGCCATATTCTTATGCAGTTTGCTCAAATGCACCAGCTGGTTGAATTCACTGATGGCAGGATGGTCCATGGGGTATGGTTTACCAGCCCAAATTAACTGGACAGGATAACGCTTATTGGACATCAGCTTAGCAAATCGCTCTTCGTGTGTAGTAATTAAACCCGCACGTTTGTACCCAGCAAAGCGGCGTGCCCAAACAATAGTAAATACGGATGGATTAAAAATTTTTCCCGTCTGATCCGCTACAATTTCAAAAGCTCTTTTTTTCAAATACTGTTTTCGATCATCCATTCCATAATTATCGCCAGCTTCCATAAAGCGATATAATTGCTTATCTGCCCAGTAACGCCAGTTCTGTGCATTAGTAACTGAGATAATAGGACAAATCCCTTTCTGCTTTTCCCACATTTTCCT
>CAINBK010000071.1:0-7974 GCA_903846615.1 uncultured Bacteroidota bacterium | reverse complement strand
GTTTAGAAAATTTAATCGCCTCCTTTATTATATTCTTTGATAAGCCTTTTGCCACCGGTGATTTAGTGAAAGTAAATGCCATTACGGGTACCGTGGAAAAAATAGGATTACGCAGCACACGGATTCGTACAGAACAAAAAACATTTGTTACGGTACCTAATAAGCAGATGGTCGATAGCGTTCTTGATAATTTTTCGTTGCGAACACAAAGACGCGCCGAATTAAAACTAGAATTAGCTAGTTCCAACACACCTTATTTATTGCAGGAGTTTGTAGAGCGGGCGCGGATTATTCTGCAACGCGAAAAAGTGGAACAATCTAGTGTAGCACTCAGTGATCTTCGTTTAAATCGTGTAGTTGTGGATATTGAATATTATACCGCTGCTATACCTATTTCTGATTTCAATGCAATTCGTGAAGCGGTAAATCTTGAATTATTACAAGCTGCGCACACATTGGGCTTAACGTGGCCCACTGAATGATTGTTGAATGATCTCGCCCAGCTCTCGGTCAAACTGACTATATGTTCCATATTCTACTACCCGACCAATTTCTTTTCCATTCCGAAAAACCAGCAGGGTAGGAACATTAACTATTCCCAAGGTTTTAGTGAGGTCACCCCAGCTTTCTTTTTTTCGATTAACTCCCAGCAATACAATACGGCTGCTGTCTATGCCGGCTTGTTCAGCCAGTGCAAAAAAGCGCGGGATAATAAAATGCGAATCCTCGCACCAGGTTCCCATGAAAGCCAGCAACTGAATGGAATCGCGATAATTTTTTAACGTGGAAAGCCCTAAAGCATGCGGTTGATATGCTTTATAATTTTCAGTAAACCAGGTAAAACTACTTTCACTACTCAACACCTCTTTTGATAAAATGCCTACGAGCGATTTTTCATTGGGGCGCTCTACCAAGGTCTCAAAACGATTTTGTGCCTGACTTGTAAAGAGCACAAGTGCTGTTAACAGAAAGAGAACTATTTTTTTCATGGACACTATAAATTGGATCGTAATTCTACTAGAAAACCGCGTAACTGTTGTAGCGATTGAATCAGTGCAAATTTTTCTTCGGCCTTTTTGTTTTTTTTCAGGAAATCACGTGCTCCGTCGATCGTGAATTTTCTGCGACGTAATAAATCATAGATTAAGACTAGATTTTTTACGTCGATCGGACGGAAATATCGATCACCTTTTTTATTCTTTCGCGGTTGCAGGATATCAAACTCAGATTCCCAATAACGAATCAGGGATTGATTTTCCTGAAACATCTTTGCTACTTCGCCAATGGTGTAATATTGCTTTTTGAAAAGTTCCTCATCGGCAGGGACTTGTAAATGATCAATCCGACTTGCCATTTCTCGCATAGATTTTCTACCTCTCTTCCCAGCTGTACTCACTTCTTTTTTTCGAATGGCTCGTATACGGACACCGCTTTCCTCCAAAGATGCTGCCACAACTTCTTCTTTTTCCGGTACTGCTTGTATGGTTGGTGCTACAGCAGGCGGAGTTGACTCCTCAACAGCAGCAGTTGCATTACTGTTTACGGATGTTTCGTCCGGAACAGCAGCAAGATCTTCAAAATCAAAACTGATTTGTGTCAGCGGCTTCTTTTGCATAGACTCTTGTAAAGATAACAAAGCCAAGGGCTCTTGCTAGTTAAAACCAGCGCTGTGGAAAAAACGTGTTTAGTCCATGCTTTGGTTGGAAGCCGCCGCCTGTTTTAGGATACGATCAAATTGTGCAGGAGTCAGGTCGTTATAGAAAAAGTAAATGGGATCAATAGGGGAGCCGTTTTTAATTACCTCATAATGACAATGTGGCCCTGTTGATTTTCCGGTGCTTCCCACCCAGCCAATAACTTCGCCTCTTCTGACTGTTTGACCCGCCTGAGCTTTTATGCGAACCATATGGCCATATAGCGTTTTGTAACCATACCCGTGGCTAATAATTACATGTCTGCCATATCCGTCCCCAAGATTACCCGCTACTTCTACTTTTCCATTGGCGGTTGCGTAGATGGGAGTCCCCTGCGGTGCTGTAAAATCCAAACCGGGATGCAAGCGAGGTGTTTTGTAGATGGGGTCAATGCGGTATCCAAATCCAGAAGCAATTCGTTTTAAATTTTTATTACTTACCGGCTGTATGGCGGGTGTATGTGCCAGTAGTCTTTCTTTGTCTTTTACCAATTGATTGACCTCTTCGTAGGATTGTTGTTGGGAGCTAATTCGTTCAACCAAGTTGTCCAGCGTGGCATCTACAGAGCTCACTAATTTTTTACTGCTGATTTTTTCAATTTTGGCAATTTCTAGTTCAGTTTCTATTTTTTTAGCCCTTGCACTGTCGGGTATGGGCGTAGCTTCAAAGATCGCACGGTAAATATCATTGTCTCTGGTCTCTAATTCCTTCATCTGTTCGTCCAGAACCTTAGCTTTTTCAACGAGTTCGTAATAATCCTCTCGCATTTCCTGATTTTGGAGTTCCAACATTTTTTCACGGGGTGAACCCACAAACCGAAAGGCAAAATAGGCAATCAAAGAAGCGGTTACCAGGGAGGCCGCAACAAAACCAAATACACGCAACACCTTTACCCGTAGTGGGGTAACCGCTTTTTCATAGCGAAGTGTATGGGTGTTATAGTAGTATTTGACCTTTTTCATGCCGGATCTGGCTTCCTTTATTGCCTTACCTTTGTGCCTTTCGCAGGCAAACAAATATAGTATTTACCCGTATGATGACTTCTGGTGAGATCCGACAGGCTTTTTTGGACTTTTTTCGCTCTAAGGAGCATACGATTGTGCCATCCGCCCCCATTGTAGTGAAAAATGATCCTACACTCATGTTTACCAATGCAGGGATGAACCAATTCAAGGATTATTTTCTGGGTAATAAAAAAGCTCCTTATTTCCGTGCTGCTGATACACAAAAGTGTCTGCGCGTTAGCGGGAAACATAATGATCTGGAAGAAGTGGGGGTGGATACCTATCACCACACCATGTTTGAGATGTTGGGAAACTGGAGTTTTGGGGATTATTTTAAAAATGAAGCCATTGAGTGGAGCTGGGAATTGCTGACCAAGGTTTATAATATTCCCAAGGATCGTTTGTATGCTACCGTGTTTGAAGGAGATGCCAAGGAAGGATTGCCTCCCTCCTCGATTGCGTTAAAAAAATGGAAAGAAATTTTACCGGATCAACGAATTGTGTTTGGTAATAAAAAAGATAATTTCTGGGAAATGGGGGACACGGGTCCCTGCGGTCCTTGCAGTGAAATTCACGTGGACTGTCGCTCCGATGATGAACGAAAAAAAATTCCTGGAGAACAACTAGTCAATAAAGATCATCCCCAAGTAATTGAAATCTGGAATAATGTATTTATCCAGTATAACAGGAAAAAGGATGGATCGCTCGAGCCCTTGCCATCCACGCATGTGGATACCGGAATGGGACTGGAAAGATTGGTTCGTGTATTACAAGGAAAAACATCTAATTACGACACGGATATTTTTAGTGGAACTATTCAGCAAGTTGAAGTGATCACGGGTAAAAAGTATGATAGTTCCGATACACGGGAAGCGGTAGCCTTTCGAGTATTGGCTGATCATATTCGTGCTATCAGTTTTACCATTGCAGATGGGCAGCTTCCTTCCAATACGGGGGCTGGGTATGTGATCCGTCGTATTCTGCGTCGTGCAGTTCGTTACTATTATTCTTATTTGGGATACAAGCAACCGTTATTGGCACAATTGGTACCATTGCTGGCCAATCAATTTGAAAATGTGTTTCCTGAATTACAGCAACAAGTTGATTTTGTAGCCCGCGTGGTGCGTGAGGAGGAGGAAGCCTTTTTGCGTACACTTGAAAAAGGGTTACGTCGAATTGAGGAATTGATTTCGGCTTCTGCAGGTACGATTGCTGGAGCAGCCGCATTTGAATTATATGATACGTATGGATTTCCAATTGACCTCACTCGTCTGATTGCCTCGGAGAAGGGATTAACCGTGGATGAAAAAGGGTTTGAGGACGAAATGAAAAAGCAAAAAGATCGTAGCCGTGCTGCTACAGCAGTAGATGCAGCTGATTGGGTAGTGGTTCAGGAAGGCGCAAATCAATTTGTGGGGTACGATAGCTTGGAAACAAACACGAATGTCCTTAAGTACAGAAAAGTATCAGCAAAGGGAAAAGAAGCGTATCAATGGATTTTAGAAAAAACACCTTTTTATGCTGAGAGTGGTGGACAGGTCGGCGATAAGGGTTGGTTGAAATTTGCTGATGAATCCATCGAGGTCATTGATACAAAAAAGGATAACGATTTAATTGTACATGTAACAGCTGCTATGCCTGCAACGGTAAGTGCAACCGTTACTGCGTCGGTCAACCCCGATAATCGTTTAGAAACTACCTTACATCATAGTGCAACCCATTTATTACATGCAGCACTTCGACAAGTATTAGGAGCGCATGTAGCACAGAAAGGTTCTATGGTGCATGCCGCTAATCTGCGATTTGACTTTTCTCATTTTGCTAAAATGAGCGAAGAAGAGATTCTTCAGGTGGAGGCCATTGTCAATGAAAAAATTCGAGCCAATATTCCGGTTGTCATTCAATCGATGTCCAAAGACGAGGCGTTAAAGCTAGGTGCGATGGCTTTGTTTGGAGAAAAATATGGGGATGTAGTACGTGTGGTAATCATGGATCCGGCATATTCGGTAGAGTTATGTGGCGGAACCCATGTAGGCGCTACCGGGCAGTTGGGATATTTTAAAATTACAGGAGAAACGGCAGTGGCTGCAGGAGTTCGAAGAGTGGAAGCCTGTTGCGGAAAACAAGCGGAAGTCTATTTGCAAGAGCAATTTCAACTACTTGATTCCATAAAGCAAACGCTAAAGAATCCAAAAGAGTTGCTTCGTGCAATCGAACAACTCCAATCGGATAATACAGAGTTAAAGAAACAGCTCGAAGTGTTGGAAACACGTCAGCTTCGTGAACTTAGTAAAACCTTGGTGCAGGAAATTGAAACAGTCAATGGGATCTCCTTTTTAGGTAAACAAATTGCTGTAGATAATCCGGAAGCATTGAAAAAGATTTGTACGGAGTTGAAAGTTTTGCATGCTGATCATGTGGCTGTACTCACTGCACTTATACAAGGAAAATCTTTTGTGGCTGTCAGCGTGTCTGAATCAATTGTACAATCCAAAGGATTAGATGCCGGAAAGGTCATCAAAGAAAAAATAGCTCCTTTGATCAAAGGAGGAGGTGGCGGACAAAAAACACTAGCCACCGCTGGCGGTCAACTTGTTGATCAGTTGCCAGCCGTTATTGCTGCTGTTAAATCGCTGCTTTAATCACACTTATAAAAACATTATGTCTATTACTCGACTCTCAGCTGGCTTGCTGTTGATTTTTTTAACAGCCTGTACAGGAAGCGGATCAAAAAAATTTACGGTTAATGGGAAAATTACGGGTCGTACCGCTTCCATCATCTATTTGGAGGAAGTGCCCATGGCTACCATGCAGCGCGTATTGGTTGATTCAGTCACCCCTGATCAAGATGGTTCTTTTACACTTCAAACAAAAGCTGAGGAAGAAACTATTTATAATGTGCGTGTTGAAAAGCAGGATTATCCTGCCGCGTCCTTAGTCAATGATGCAACTGCTGTTTCGCTTTCCTTGTTTTATAATCCAGCTAATCTTGATTTTCCAGATCGTTATGAAGTTACAGGTTCGCCCCTGAGTAAATCTTTGCAAGCTTATATGCTTGCTTTCAATAAACAATTGGAACAGGTTTTTGTGTTAGGTAAACAACTAGATAGTTTACAACAGGCTGCTGTTGTTGCACCATCAACAATAGCGGAAGTAGAGACCAAACGTTCCTTTTTAGTACAAGCGGTTCGGCAGGCTACTGACTCTGCCCTCAATGCTAATACCAATCCTGCTTTTTCTATGTTAGTACTAGGGTATTATCAGAGCATGGCAGGAAATCCAACGGTGGGTCTACTCGGTTATTCTATGGAGGAGGTTAAATCACTGGTCAAGAAATTGAGTGATAAAAATCCTACGCATAAAGGATTAGAAGCTGTCAGTATCATGATGGCTGCACAACCTAAAGCACCTCAAGGATTGGTAGGACAATCTGCTCCTGAGTTTTCGTTACCTGATCCAAATGGAAAAATGATCAGTCTTAGCTCTTTCAGAGGTCGCTATGTATTAGTAGATTTTTGGGCAAGCTGGTGTAAGCCTTGTCGTATGGAAAATCCTACCGTAGTAGATGCTTATGCCCGTTTCAAAAATAGAAATTTTACAGTGTTGGGCGTTTCATTGGACCAGCCTGATGGCAAAGATGACTGGATGAATGCAGTAATGAAAGACCGTTTAACCTGGACACAGGTCAGTGATTTGCAATATTGGAATAGCCCGGTAGTTCCGCTATATAATATTCAGGGTATCCCTTACAATGTATTGGTAGATCCAAATGGAAAGGTTGTTGCAGAATCTTTACGAGGCGAACAATTGGCCGCTACACTCGAACAAGTATTACCGAAGTAATTATTTTTTCTTCTTCTTCTTAGACCCCCAGGTTGCGTAAGAAAAATTTCGAATTGCTTTTTGGGCGCTAGGTTTTCGCAAGGGCTTGCAAGGCTTCAATGATTCTTCACAAGCAGCAGGAAGTGCTTGGTATAGTTGAGTGCCTTCTGTTTTCCAAGCCAGTTGTTGCTCATTGACTGATCGTACGATTTTCCCTGGGTTACCCACTACTACCGATCTGGCCGGAATTTTTTCACCTTCACGAATCAATGTAAGTGCACCTACGATAGATTCGTCACCCAATTCTACATGATCCATCAGTACACTGTTCATCCCTACTAAACAATTTTTACCAATGGTAGCCCCGTGAATGATAGCACCATGTCCAATATGCGCGCCTTCCTTTAATCTAACTGTCAAACCGGGGAACATGTGAATAGTGCAGTTCTCCTGAACATTACATCCATCTTCAAGAATGATCTTTCCCCAATCACCCCGTAATGCAGCACCGGGGCCGATATAACAATTTTTCCCGATGGTCACATCACCGGTAACCACAGCCTGCGGATGTACAAATGCACTGGGGTCTACAACAGGTTTAATACCATTAAATGAGTAGAACATACTAAAAATTATACCAGTGTTTTGTGTGTGCGATAACAAAGGCCTTTGAACTGCGCCACCAATTCTTGTTGCTGATTGTGAATTGCAATTTGATATAGCCCCGTGCTTTTCCCATTATGCAATTCAGTGGCCGTAGCAGTTAATTGATCTCCCACTTGTACTGGCTTTGTAAAGTTGATAGAAGTATCTAGCGCTACGGATAAATTATTCCGATTATTACAAGCAAATGCAAAAGCGCTATCGGCTAGTGAAAAAGTAATTCCTCCATGCACAATGCCAAATCCATTGACCATTTCGGCTCGTATTTCCATCCTGATTTGGCTATAGCCTTCTTTTACTGCTAGCACTTCAATACCCAACCATTGTGAGAATCGGTCCTCCTGCATCATGTGCTGCACCACTTGTTGTGCTAATTGATTTCCTTGTATTGACATAAAAAGGGTTACTGTCCTTTGAACACGGGTTTTCTTTTTTCCAAAAATGCCGCTACTCCTTCTTTGAAGTCTTCGGTAGCAGCAGCTTGTTGTTGCAATTGGTCTTCCAACTCTAATTGCTGTGCTAAGGTATTAGTAGCACTCTGATTGAGTTGATTTTTTATAAGTGCTAATGCTTGTGTAGGCATAGCTGCTAACTGTTTGGCAAGTGTGAGTGCTTCATCCTGTAATTGTTGGTCACTCACTGTTTTCCATATCAGTCCCATTTGCAGGGCATCTGAGCTGCTTACTTTGTCGCCTAACATCATTAATCCGGTTGCGCGTTGCCATCCTACTAATCGAGGTAGAAAAAAACTGCCTCCTGAATCGGGCACTAATCCAATTTTTGAAAATGCC
>CAINBK010000070.1:0-3058 GCA_903846615.1 uncultured Bacteroidota bacterium | reverse complement strand
AGATTTTACATAAGGTTTACTCGAAATATAACTTAAAAGAGTAGCACTGTCTTTAGGGTTAAGATCGCCACGCAGTTCGGCACGCACTTCCACGCTTTCTTTGAAGTAGTCGCCCAGTTTTGTAGCATTGATCACCAGCCAACCAATAATTCCCAACAGAAGAAGCACCAGCGTAACCCCGAGGATTGACATGAAATAGGATGGTTTGCCTCGTTTGATGGATGATTTTCCTGGTTGTGCCATAGGAGCAAATATAAAAGTTTAACGCTACAAACCGTATTTTTGGTGCCCTTATGGAGTACGATTTTCGGCGAATAGAAAAGAAGTGGCAAACCAGTTGGAAAGAACATCAGGTATATAAAGTAACTGCTGATTTTAGCCGACCAAAATGTTATGTGCTGGATATGTTTCCTTATCCGAGTGGAGCTGGATTACATGTAGGTCATCCATTGGGATATATTGCTTCTGATATTTATAGCCGTTACAAAAAGTTAAAAGGATTTAACGTTTTGCATCCAATGGGCTTTGACAGTTTTGGATTACCTGCAGAACAATATGCATTGGATACAGGGCAACACCCCGCTGTTACCACCGAACGAAACATTACAACTTTCAAATCGCAGCTCGATAACATTGGCTTCTGTTATGATTGGAGCAGAGAGGTACGCACCAGTGATCCCTCTTACTACAAATGGACACAGTGGATTTTTTTACAGTTATTCGATTCCTTTTATAATACCAATGCTAAAAAAGCTGAGCCAATCTCCGCTTTAGTAGCAGCATTTGAAAAAAATGGAAATGCAGTTCATCCTTGCCCCGGTGAACCCTCTTTGCAGTTTAGTGCAGCGGATTGGAAAAGCTTTACTGAAAAAAAGCAGCAAGCTATTTTGATGAATTATCGATTGGCCTATTGCGGCACCGGTGAAGTGAATTGGTGTGAGGCGTTAGGAACGGTGCTGGCTAACGACGAAGTAGTCAATGGCGTAAGTGAACGAGGCGGCCATCCGGTGGTCAAGAAAAAATTAAGACAGTGGTACCTGCGAATCACGGCGTATGCGGATCGCTTGCTGGAAGGCCTGGACAAAGTAGCGTTCAGCGATGCGATGAAGGAGATGCAGACCAACTGGATTGGAAAATCCAGCGGCGCAGAGATTGATTTTGCTATCGCGAACACCTCTCACAAGGTTCGGGTGTACACCACCCGCCCTGATACACTCTTTGGCGTGGACTTTATGGTCCTGGCGCCTGAACACGAACTGGCCGCTCAACTGGCAAGCGCCGAGCAGGCAAAGGCCGTGGAGGAATATATTGCCTGGGTAAAAAGCCGGAGCGAACGGGAAAGAATGGCGGAGAAGAAAGTCAGTGGCGTTTTTACCGGAGCCTACGCTGTTCATCCCTTTGATCCCAACCGAAAAGTTCCGATTTGGCTGGCTGAATATGTATTGGCAGGGTATGGAACCGGAGCAATTATGGGGGTCCCCTGCGGGGACGAACGGGATCACCGTTTTGCCACTCATTTTTCTATCCCCATTACCAATATTGTGGGCGAACTATATACCGGCGCAGATGCCGTAACTACTAAAGATGCTGTTCTGGTCAATTCAGGATTCCTAACCGGGCTGACCATGAACAAAGCTATTGAGGTAGCCATCCAGGAAGTGGAGAAGCTTGGAATTGGCGTTCGCAAAGTCAACTATAAAATGCGCGACGCCGCCTTTAGCCGTCAAAGATATTGGGGCGAACCCTTCCCAGTTGCCTGGGACGGCGAAACAGCCCGACCGCTGGATCTCGCAAAGCTTCCGCTCGAGCTGCCTAAGGTTGACTCTTATCGGCCCGGTCCGGATGGACAAGGTCCGTTGGCAAATATCCCGGATTGGATGGACCAAAAATTGGAGACTAATACCATGCCGGGGTATGCGGGTTCGTCCTGGTATTTCTTACGCTTCATGGACCCCACCAATGCTGCTGAATTTTGTGACCGAAAAATCTCCGATTATTGGAATCAGGTGGATCTCTATATCGGTGGAACCGAGCATGCAGTTGGCCACCTGCTTTATAGCCGGATGTGGACCAAGGCACTTTACGATTTAGGACATATTGGTTTTGACGAACCCTTTAAGCAATTGCTCAACCAAGGCATGATTCAAGGTTCTTCTCGATTTGTGTATCGACTACGTGGTACGAATAAATTCGTAAGTAATGGATTATTAAGTAAATATGAATGCGATCCCATTCACGTTGATGTGAATATTGTAGACGGTTTTGAGTTGGATCTTGAGGCATTCAAGGTTTGGAAACCCGAATTCTCAAATGCCGAGTTCATACTAGAAGACGGTAATTATATCTGCGGAAGTGAGGTTGAAAAAATGAGCAAGAGCAAGTTTAATACGGTTAATCCGGATATGCTTGTAGATAGATATGGTGCTGATACATTTAGGATGTACGAAATGTTTCTTGGTCCAATCGAAATGAGTAAACCCTGGGATACCAAGGGTATTGAGGGCGTGCATCGCTTCCTCAAAAAGTTCTGGAGACTTTATGTGGGTGATAATGGACAGCTACGGGTTACCGATACCCCCGCCAGTCCTGCTGAGCTCAAGATTTTACATCAAACTATCCGTAGAACGGAGCAGGATACCGAGCGATTTAGTTTCAATACCGTGGTCAGCGGATTTATGATTGCGGTGAATGAACTCACCGATCTTAAGTGCCAGTCCCGCGAAATTCTTGTTCCGCTTTTGGTTCTTCTCCAACCCTATGCCCCGCATATTTCGGAGGAACTTTATACCCTGTTGGAGCCGGCCAAAGGGCTGCCCACCGGACCCGGTTTAAATGGGGCGTCTTACCCTCTTTTTGAAGCCAAGTATGTAGCCGAAACCACCAAACTTTACCCGGTGGCCATCAACGGAAAAACCCGTACACAACTGGAGCTCCCGCTCACCATCACTGCTGCTGAGGTGGAAGCCCTTGTAAACGCTGATCCTGTGGTACTTAAGTGGCTGGACGGCAAGCCCCCTAAAAAAGTGATCTACGTGCCTAATCGGATGATTAATGTGGT
>CAINBK010000069.1:0-17120 GCA_903846615.1 uncultured Bacteroidota bacterium | reverse complement strand
TAGAATTTTTAATGACGAACAAGGCGTGATGAACCGTTCGCTCTTGGAGGTAGGGGGTGGTCTTTTGTTGGTTAGTCAGTTTACCTTATTTGCGGCCACTAAAAAGGGCAACCGACCCTCCTATATTCGTGCGGCACCTCCCGGCATGGCTGTACCGATCTATGAAAAAATGATCGAACTTTTATCTGCCGAGTTAGGTAAACCTATCCAAACGGGGGTATTTGGAGCTGATATGAAAGTGGACCTGCTCAATGATGGTCCTGTAACAATAATTATGGATACAAAAAATAAAGAATGACAACTATTGAACAGGCACAACAGCAAGTTGATCAGTGGATCAAAACCGTAGGGGTTCGTTATTTCAGTGAACTGACCAATATGGCTATTTTAACGGAGGAGGTAGGGGAATTGGCTCGACTCATGGCCCGCACCTATGGCGATCAGAGTTTCAAGGGAAAGGAGGCAGATTCTAATATTGCCGATGAATTAGCAGATGTATTTTGGGTGCTGATTTGTATTGCTAACCAAACGGGGGTGAATCTGACCGAGGCCTTTGCCCGTAATATGGAGAAAAAGTCTACCCGGGATGCGAGCCGGCACCAGGACAATTCGAAGCTTCGCTGAGCTTTTGCGGTTTATATTTGCAGCCTATGGCGAACGACAGTAACCGTTTTCAGGCAATTATCTCTCATTGCAAAGAGTATGGCTTTATTTTCCCCAGCAGCGAAATCTATGATGGACTGCAGGCGGTGTATGATTATGGCCAGATGGGCAGTGAGCTAAAAAAGAACATCAAAGATTATTGGTGGAAGAGCATGACGCAACTCCGCGATAATATCGTGGGTATAGATGCAGCTATTTTTATGCATCCCACCACCTGGAAGGCCAGTGGACACGTTGATAATTTTAATGATCCCATGATCGATAACCGGGATAGTAAAAAGCGCTATCGGGTAGATCATTTAATTGAAGGATTTGCTGAAGAATTACGTACAGCAGGTGATGAAAAATCGGCTACTCAATTAATTGAAAACATGGAAGCCCTTTTGGGTCATGATGATTTTGCCGGCTTAAAAAAGTTAATTGAAGAAAAGCAAATCAAATGTGCCCTTAGTGGTACTTGTAATTGGACGGATATCCGTCAATTCAATTTGATGTTTGCTACCGAGTTTGGATCTACTGTCTCTACAGATAATGAGGATAACAAAGTGTATTTACGTCCTGAAACGGCACAAGGAATTTTTGTGAATTTTCTCAATGTGCAGAAAACAGGACGAATGAAAGTTCCGTTTGGAATTGCACAAATAGGAAAAGCATTTCGTAATGAAATTGTAGCGCGTCAGTTTATTTTTCGGATGCGAGAGTTTGAGCAAATGGAAATGCAGTTTTTTGTTCGTCCTGGAACGCAGCAAACATGGTATGAATATTGGAAAGAAGAACGATTAAAGTGGCATTTAGCATTAGGAATACCGGCTACCAATTATCGCTATCACGATCATGTGAAGCTCGCGCACTATGCAGACGCAGCCTGTGATATTGAATTTGAATTTCCGATTGGATTCAAGGAGTTGGAGGGAATTCATAGCCGTACTGATTTTGATCTCAAGCAACACCAGGAGTTTAGTAAAAAGAAGCAGCAGTATTTTGATAATGAAGTGGATCCCGAAACGGGAAAACCTTATGGGAATTATATTCCTTACGTCATTGAAACTTCAATTGGATTAGACCGAATGTTTTTAGCCGTGCTCAGTCATGCTTATGAAGAACAGGATTTAAGTACCCCTGAAAAAACAGATAGTCGGGTGGTCCTAAAATTACCTGCAGCGCTTGCTCCTCTCAAGATGGCTGTTCTTCCGTTGAATAAAAAAGATGGACTTCCCGAAATTGCGGAAGAAATTATCGCGTCTTGTAGAAATGAGTTCCGTTGTTTTTATGAAGAAAAAGATTCAATCGGAAAACGTTACCGTCGAATGGATGCGCTCGGTACTCCTTTTTGTGTGACCGTGGATTATCAAACCAAGGAGGACAAAACGGTAACTATTCGTCATAGAGATTCGATGGAACAGGAACGTGTTCCTATTGCTGGATTGAAAGAAATAGTTTTAGCTGCGCTCAAGTACTAAATAATCCGTTTATCTTAAACGGGTTTTAGCTTAGCTGTAAAGTGACGAAGTAAGGGGGCTTCTTCTAAGATTTGAAGTCCTTTTAGTTCGTTTCTTTTTTTATACACCTCGATAATTACTTCTGCCACGTAATCAATATGACTCTGTGTATACACCCGACGTGGAATAGCCAAGCGTACTAATTCCAGCGTGGCAGGAATCAATTGATGTTGTTCGTCATATTTACCAAACATCAGTGATCCAATTTCAACAGCACGAATTCCTCCTTCCACATACAAGGCGCAAACCAAGGATTGTCCGGGATATTGGGAAGAGGGGATATGTGGTAAGAATGTTTTTGCATCCAGATAAACCGCATGGCCTCCGGCGGGCTGCATGACAGGAACACCGGCAGCTGCTAATTTCTCCGTGAGGTATTCCATGCTCCGGATACGATATTGTAAATAGCTTTCCTCCATCACTTCCTCGAGGCCAATGGCAATGGCTTCCAAGTCACGACCAGCCAATCCACCATACGTTGGAAATCCTTCAGTAATAATCAGCAGATTTCTACATTCCAGGGCAAGTTGACTATCATTGAGTGCTAAAAATCCTCCGATATTGGCAAAGGCATCTTTTTTAGCACTCATACTGCAACCGTCGGCTAGTGAGAACATTTCTTGTGCAATGGATTCGATACTTCTGTTTTCGTAACCGGCTTCTCTTTTTTTAATGAAGTAAGCATTCTCTGCAAAGCGGCAACAATCAATAAAAAATGGAATCTTATGTTTTTTACAAATGGCGGCAACAGCTTTCATGTTACCCATACTCACCGGTTGACCACCTCCTGAGTTATTAGTTACCGTGATCATCACCATGGGGATATTGGCAGCTCCTACTTTTTGAATTGTGGGCTCCAAGGCTTCCACGTCCATATTTCCTTTGAAGGGTGCTGCTTTTAAGGGATTTTTTCCCTCTGCACAGAGTAAATCAATTCCCGTGGCACCTGAGAATTCAATATTGGCGCGGGTGGTATCAAAGAGTGTATTACTGATAATGGTTTTGCCCTTTCCACCTACGGCTGCAAATAATATTTTTTCTGAAGCTCTGCCCTGGTGCGTAGGGATCACATATTGCATACCCGTAATACGCTTGACCATGGACTCAAAGCGATGAAAACTAGGACTGCCGGCATAGGATTCATCTCCTTCCATAATGCCACCCCATTGACGGCTACTCATAGCTGAAGTACCGCTATCGGTTAATAGATCAATCAGTACATCACGAGAAGCAATTCCAAACACATTGTAATCCGCTTTTTTTAAAATCACTTCGCGCTCTTCCTGGGTGTTGAAATAAATAGGTTCTACTGATTTGATCCGAAAAGGTTCAATGATAGTCTTAATGGCCATGGCAAGTTTTTTGAGTACCGGTTCAAACGGTGCTCAAAGGTAAGTCTCGATTTGCCAATTGTAAAAGAGGATTAAAGAAAGTATTAGCCGTAAATCTCCCGGTGAATACTTTTTTTGTCGTAGCCCAGGGCCTGGATTCGCGCATAGGCTTCGTCGATCATGTTTTTCCAGCCACAGAGTAAAAAGTGAGCGGGTTGTTTTTGTTCACAAAACGCTTCGTAAACTGCATGTACATAGCCTGTTTTTCCTTCCCAGGTCTCGCGGGATAAAACAGGATGATAGTGAAAGGAGGGATTTTCTTGTTGGAGTTGACTTAGTTCATCAAAATAAAGCAGGTCTTCTTTTTTTCTACATCCGAATACCAGATGAACGGCACCCGTGTGAATTTGGTGTTTCCAAAGATGTGTGACCATGCTTCGAAAGGGTGCAATTCCAGTACCAGTACAAATTAAATACAAATCTTCCTCGAGGTGTTCAGGTAATACAAAAACACCCTGTGGTCCACGCAGGGTCAAGGTAGAACCGACTGTTACTTGATCAAATAAATAAGTGGTGCCGGCTCCGTTCTCTACTTTCACAATAATCAACTCAAAAACATTGGTTCCATCGGGTTTGGAGGCAATCGAGTAACTCCGCCAACGTTTATTGGGTTTTTCGTGAATCGGCAGGTCAAGCGTTACAAATTGTCCGGGCTTGAAATCAAAAACAGATAGAGTAGGCACTTTAATCCAGAATTGACGGGTGGTAGGGGTGTGATCAGCAATGCGAATCACGGTTCCTGTTATCCAAGGTTGCAGCGCCATAGTGATACCTAAGTTAATACAAATTGGCGTTATCTTTGCCGCGCGGAAATGAGTGCCAAGGATCTGTTGACTACTTTACAAGAACACCCCCGCCTTTATCAATTGGCGGATAGGATCTTATTGCCCGCTCCCCAAGAAACACAATTGACCGGCTTAGTTGGATCCGCTCCAGCCTTTTTAGTGGGTGCTACTTTATTATCTCCCTCTTTATCTCAATTAAATCATTTAATTATCTGTAATGATGCAGAAGAGGCAGCCTATTTTCATAATACACTCGAGAGCATTACCGGCGCATTGGATCTCTTTTATTTTCCTTCTTCCTATAAAAACAGCAAGAATTTTCGTTTACTGAATCCCTCGCATGTGATGCTGCGTACGGAAGCGCTAACACGTCTTTCAAAAAAGGAATCCAGTGTGGGGGAGCTCCGAAAAAAAGTATTGGTTACGTATCCCGAAGCCTTACTGGAAAAAGTTGTAGCACCAGCTGCTTATGCAGATCGGTTGATAGAGCTTTCAGTAGGAGCAACCCTCGATGTACCGGCTTTATTACTCAAGTTGAGTGAATATAATTTTGAGCGTAGTGATTTTGTGTATGAACCCGGACAATTTGCCATGCGCGGTGGAATCCTGGATATTTATTCCATCGGGAATGATAAGCCCTACCGAATTGAATTGTTTGGTAATGAAATTGAATCCATTCGTTTAATTGATCCGGAAACACAACTCAGTGAGAGAAAGTTAACCCAGGTGTCTGTGATCCCTCGTATGGATCAATCCATGGCCAGCGGTCCTGGTATTTCCTTGTTGAAGTTTCTGCCCTCTAATACGGTAGTATGGGTGCAAGACTTTTCTATTTGTGTGGATAGATTGGAAGATACCTGGGAGAGTTTTTCTACTTTTTTAAATCTACGCACGGGCAGTACTATCAAGGAAGAGGCAGAAGGAGATGAACGTTGGGTAAAAAAAGAGGTGCAGGAAACTGATTTGGTGGACCCTCAGTTGATGAGGGAAGCGATGCAGTCCAGTAATTTAATTTCATTTGGACAGGGCGCCACTTTGCCGGGGGATAGTTTATTGTTGGAGCTAGAATTTGCCACCAAAGAACAGCCCTCTTTTAATCGCAAATTTGATTTACTAATTAATGATCTCAGAAACTGGGCTTCCAAACAGTATAGTATTTATATTTTTTCTGAGAATCCCAGACAACTGGAAAGACTGCAAACCATTTTTGATGATCTCAAGGCTAATATTGTTTTTGAGCCTGTTGCACATGCTATTCAAGCTGGCTTTATTGATCATGATCTAAAACGTGTTTGTTACACGGATCATCAAATTTTTCAGCGTTACCATAAATACAAAGTCAAGCAGGCTTATAATAAAAACAAAGCACTCACTTTACGTACGCTGCGGGAATTACAACCCGGAGATTTTGTTACGCATATTGATCATGGAGTTGGTGTTTTCAGTGGGCTCCAAAAAATTGAAGTAAACGGTCGTATGCAAGAGGCGGTACGTTTGGTGTATAAGGATTCTGATATCCTCTATGTGAACATTAGCAGCTTGCATAAAATTGCTAAGTACTCCGGCAAGGAGGGTGCTGTTCCCAAAGTGAATAAGTTGGGTAGTGATGTATGGAACCGGTTGAAGGAAAAAACAAAGTCCAAGGTCAAGGAGATTGCATTTGACCTGATCAAACTCTATGCTACTCGAAAGGCACAGCAGGGTTTTGCGCATGCTCCCGACAATTATTTACAAACTGAATTGGAAGCTTCTTTTATTTATGAGGATACGCCCGATCAAAGTAAGGCTACTGCGGATGTAAAAAAAGATATGGAGTCTTCTTCGCCCATGGATCGATTAGTTTGTGGCGATGTAGGTTTTGGAAAAACTGAGGTAGCTATCCGCGCCGCTTTTAAAACCTGTGTGGATGGAAAACAGGCTGCTGTGTTGGTGCCTACTACCATTCTTGCGTTTCAGCATTATAAAACATTTAAGGAACGACTCAAGGATTTTCCTGTCACGGTGGATTATATCAACCGATTTAAGTCAGCCAAGCAAAAGAAAGAAACGCTACAAAAATTGGCGGAAGGAAAAATTGATATCATCATTGGCACCCATGGATTATTAGGGAAAGAAACAATTTTTAAAGACCTGGGATTACTAGTGGTGGATGAGGAGCAAAAGTTTGGAGTAGCGCATAAAGAAAAAATTAAAACACTTCGCTCTACCGTGGATTGCTTGACGCTTACCGCTACCCCCATCCCTCGTACATTACAGTTTTCATTGATGGGAGCGCGTGATCTAAGCATTATCAATACGCCTCCTCCAAACCGCCAGCCCATACAAACCGAAGTGATGGTCTATAATGAGGATCAGATTCGGGATGCCATCTATTTTGAAACAGAACGAGGAGGGCAAGTATTCTTTATTTACAATCGAATTGCAGGCCTTGCTGAAATGGCTTCTATTTTAAAAGGTCTTTGCCCCGATCTTTCAATAGGTTATGCACACGGCCAAATGGAAGGCCATGAATTAGAAGAACGAATTCTTGATTTTATTGACCGTCGCTACGATGTATTGGTCTGTACCAATATTGTAGAGAGTGGCGTGGATATTCCTTCTGTCAATACTATTATTATTAATAATGCGCATCAGTTTGGGTTGAGTGATTTACATCAGTTACGCGGTCGTGTGGGAAGGAGTAACAAGAAAGCATTTTGTTATTTGTTGGCACCACCGCTCAGTACTTTACCAAATGATTCCAGAAAGCGCTTGCAAACCTTAGAACAACACAGCGAGTTAGGAAGTGGATTTCAAATTGCCATGCGCGACCTGGATATTAGAGGTGCTGGTAATTTATTAGGGGGCGAACAAAGTGGTTTTATGGCAGAGATTGGGTTTGAGATGTATCAAAAAATTCTCAATGAAGCCATTCGTGAATTGAAGCGAAGTGATTTTAAGGAACTCTTCAAGGAAGAGATTGCAAAGCAAGACGATTTTGTACAGGATTGTACTATTGATACAGATTTGGAAATATTAATTCCCGACGATTACGTTTCCAGTATTACCGAACGCTTATCACTCTATCAACGTCTGGACTCCTGTGAAACGGAAGAAGAATTGGTGGATATGCATCATGAAATTGCAGATCGATTTGGACCAGTACCCAAGCCCGTAGAAGACTTATTTGTAACCGTTCGCTGCCGCAAACTGGCTATTGAATTAGGGTTCGAGAAAATGAGTTTGAAAGATCAAACGCTCCGTTGCTTTTTTATTAATCGTCCTGACTCTCCTTATTTTGAATCGACAACTTTCCATTCGATCCTTTCCTATCTCCAAACTGAAACACGTCAAGCCCACCTTAAACAGACCGGTCGTTTATTTTTATTGGTCGTGAATGAAGTAAGTGGAATGGAAACCGTGCATCGATTCCTGGCCAGCTTAAACGGTTGGGTACAAAAAAAGAGGTGAGCACAACCTGTACCCACCTCTTTCTCTATTTGCTGAAAGAATTACCAGCCTTGCTTGGCAACACCAGCTTTAATTGCTGCCAGTGCTTTTTCTTCGTTCATCAGCGTGGTTAATTTATTTCCTTTGCCATCGTTTCCTTGTGCCATATAAGCACCTTTGGCAGTTTTGGTGATAACAGCATCCTGCATAACGCAGCCTTTCTCTTTTGTCTTTACGTTGTACGCGGTGATTTTGATGTCTGACATGTTAAAAAGTTTTCGTGTTTAGGTCGTGAAGGTAAGTGTTCCGGCCGAGAAGAAAAAAAACCGGGGTTAGCGCCATTTTCAACGGGTATTTTTTTACCCCAGCCTCCAATTTTATTCCTGTTAACCAATCACTCATAAAAACCCCTTCTATGAAAAAAATTTATATACTACTTTGTTTTTTAGGTCAGTTCTTGTACAGCCGGGCCCAGCCACTCCAACCACCTATTTATGATTGTTATCAGCAGGATGCCGCGTTGTTTTCCAATACCCAACCCTGGGTGCAACAATTCGAGAAGCTGAAGTTTGAAATTAAGCAGCAGGTAACGGCCTTGATACAGTCTGAGCAAGTATCTGTTGCCCAGGAAAAGCCACATTATCGGGATTTGCGTTCGGTAGTGAATATTGCAACAACGCTTAATCGGTTGGATAGTGTGTATGATCAATTTTTTGTGCAGGCTGCTAATGCCATCCAAACCAACTATGGTGCAATGTCAGGTTGTGTGGTTAATCAGACCTTGAGTAGTAAAGACCCAGCTTTAATAGATTACCTGGAGGAAAAAGTTTTCCAATTAACCACCAATTATGCGAGTCAGGAGTTTGCCCGTCAATTGGGTTTTACCTCAGCGCGTATAGCTATCGATCAGGAAACTGATCGTTGGCTGGCAAGGGATCAAGATTTATCAGAACCTGATTTCCAGTTGGAGCAACCCTTGCAAGATGATTATTTCTGGTGTGTATTTAATGTCGACTGGGAAATGGAACTAATTAATCCAGAATCGGAATTACTCCACGCGTTAGAAAATAGAATGGAAAAAGGAAAGGAAGCAAAACTGAAAGGAATTCTCTTATTCATCTTTGATAATTGGCGACATATTGAAGATATTTTGAATTGGCTTAACACGAATGTTTTTGGAGATTGTCATGCAGTAGCGCGTGCCTCTTTCAAAGAAACTGTTCCGCTCGATAGAAGCCTAAGTCCCGATCATCGCAGAAAAATAAGTTATCAGGTATTGCAGCGTGGTGTTTTGTTGGATGGACGGGCTACTAAAACAAATTTAAAGGGAGTTGCACGCGTATATAAAAAGAAATGGATCGGATGGGGAAGAGACCGGATGCAACAAGTAGGAATTAGTTATTGCACGCTCCAGTTTGACCCTTGCAATAATCAACCGTGGCCTTTGAATGGTTCACCTTATATACAAGCGCCTAATCACCGTTATGCAAAGTCAATTTTGCAACAAATTCACCCTTATGCACTTTCCATTCGAAGCAGCGCGGAAGAGTTTTTAACCTTCGATATACATTTTAATAGTTCTTATTTAAAATCAATTTACTTATTTGGAAATCGCTCCTGCTATGGAAACTGAACAAAGCCGTTTCGTGCAATGGATTGGTGGTGTATTGATTCTAATGGCTTTGTTTTTTCCTTTATTGGCAGTTGCGTTCATCCGGGATACACTTATCAGAAAAAATAACAGTGGCAAAACAGATGTACTAAATGCGGGCTTTATAGATCTGGTGAGTAGTGGACAGGTAAGTGCATCAGCACGGTTGATTCGTTTACGGATTGGAGAACCTGGTAAGTTCTCCCTTCCTTTTACCATCTATAGTGGTGTAAGCAATAATGCCTTCCCGGCTCAAGTAATGGGAATGGCTGCACGCACCAATGAACATTTAGTTACGCAATTCATCATGCCACTCAGTGGTCTTCTCAATTTTAGTATTGATGGTTGGAGATCCTGGGGCAAACAAGAAAAAATTACCCAGTTCGGGTTTATTTATCAATTGGGGGAACGATTGTTGACTGGATATCGGACAACAGTTCCGGGTAGTTGGCTAAATGGAAGACCTCATAATTTTCTAAACAGTTTTGCATGCCTGGGTTTATTTTTTCAAACCGGGGCTTGGGAAAAAGATCGTTCATCCAATATGGGCACTTGCTGGATTAGTGTTCGGTATCATGCTGCCTATACCAATCCCTCACAGCTAGCGGTTTTTTTAGAAGGGCTCAATGCCAACGGTGTTTATAGCGGGTACTCGCTGGGCTTTGGTCTCGAAATCAGCTATACAGTTCATATCAAAGTGCAGGTATACCGTTACGATAACCCCCCTGAACCCGTATACAGTTTACCGCTGTACCAGTTTAGTTTTAATTATGCCTTGCAGGGAAAAAACTAGATATCCAGTTTTGCGTATTTCGCGTGGCTTTCGATAAACTCACGGCGTGGTGCAACTTCATCGCCCATGAGCATACTGAAAATGCGATCAGACTCAGCAGCACTTTCAATTGTTACACGTTTGAGTGTACGAGTAGCCGGGTTCATGGTGGTCTCCCACAACTGTTCGGCATTCATCTCTCCCAATCCCTTATAGCGCTGAATGGTTACTGAATCTTCTTTACCGGCACCTAGTTTTTCAACCAGGCCTTTACGTTGCTCTTCATTATATGCGTAAGCCTGCTCCTTTCCTCTTTTTACCAGATAAAGCGGAGGCTGTGCGATATAAACATATCCTTGTTCAATCATCTCCTTCATATAGCGATAGATGAACGTAAGAATCAGTGTTGCAATATGCGATCCGTCCACGTCGGCATCGGTCATGATGATCAACTTGTGATAACGGAGTTTGCTTAGATCAAGTGCTTTGGGATCTTCAGGTGTTCCGATTTTTACACCCAGTGCCGTAAACATATTTCTGATCTCCTCGTTGTCGTAGATTTTATGCTCCATTGCTTTTTCTACGTTGAGGATTTTACCACGCAAGGGGAGAATGGCTTGATAACCTCTATCCCTTCCTTGCTTGGCTGTACCACCCGCTGAGTCTCCCTCCACCAGGTATAGTTCACATCGTTCAGGATTGCGATCTGAACAGTCGGCTAGTTTACCAGGTAAGCCACCTCCGCTTAGTACGGACTTACGTTGTACTAATTCACGGGCTTTACGTGCTGCAGCACGGGCTTGTGCCGCAAGAATTACTTTGGCAACAATATTTTTTGCTTCTTTGGGATTCTCTTCCAAATACGCCTCGAGTACTTTTGAAACGGTGCTATCTACCACGCCCATCACTTCGTTATTACCCAATTTAGTTTTGGTCTGTCCCTCAAACTGTGGCTCAGGAACTTTTACGGATATAATGGCGCTTAGTCCTTCTCTGAAGTCGTCTCCCTCAATTTCAACTTTTGCTTTTTCAAAAAGCCCATTGCGATCGCCATAGCTTTTGAAGACACGTGTCAATGCCCTGCGAAATCCAGATACGTGTGTACCTCCTTCAATGGTATTGATGTTGTTGACGTAGGAGTAAATATGTTCGTTGTAACTGTCATTGTAACTCAATGCTACTTCTACTGCTACATTGGTAGATTCATCGCGTCCTTCTACTGCAATTACTTTTGGGATCAGTGGTGTTCGACCAGCATGGCTATCGAGCATTTCAACAAACTCCACAATTCCTCCTTCACTGAAAAAACTTTTCTCATAGGCTTGTCCATTCTCTACTTCGCGGAGATCTTTCAAGTTGATCCGCACACCGCGATTCAAATAGGCCAATTCACGTAGTCTTCCTTCTAAAATATCCTTGTTGTAAGTAGTAGTAATGAAAATGCTGCCATCGGGCCAAAAATGAACACGTGTTCCCGTGCGATCACTGGTTCCCACTTCACGAACAGCATATTGAGGAACGCCAATCTTATATTCCTGCTCAAATGTTTTTCCTTCCCGTTGTACTGTTACAATCAGTTTTGTACTGAGTGCGTTTACGCAACTGACACCTACACCATGCAACCCTCCGGATACTTTGTAAGAATCTTTATCAAATTTTCCTCCGGCGTGCAACACGGTCATCACCACTTCAAGCGCTGATCTTTTTTCTTTGGTGTGCATGGCCGTAGGAATACCACGTCCATCGTCTTGAACTGAAATTGAATTATCCTCGTGAATGGTTACATCAATGTTTTTGCAATAACCTGCAAGGGCCTCGTCGATCGAGTTGTCAACTACTTCATAAACCAGGTGATGTAATCCTTTTACGCCGATGTCACCGATGTACATCGCAGGTCTTTTGCGTACGGCTTCCAGTCCTTCCAGGACCTGGATACTATCCGCGCTATATTGGGCTTTTTCAGTACTCATATTGGGCTAGATTCACAATGATTTTGGTTGTAAAATCAAGGTCTGCAAATCTACTGAAACGCCTCGCGGAAACCCTCTTTTCTGGCTTGTTTTTTGGGTGGTTTTTTCCCCAATTATCGCTTCACAATTTGGGCTACTAAATCGGCCTCGGTGCAGACTTTGCCACTTACATAAATGGTACCGTGCATCTCCACAATTCCCCGTCTAATTGGCGACTTTAGCTCCATTTTTAGCAGGAGTGTGTCTCCCGGACGAACCATCTGCTTAAACTTGCAATTATCGATTTTGAGGAAATAGGTGTCATAGCTTCCTTCTCCACTCAAATTGATGGCCAGAATGCCACCACACTGTGCCAGGGCTTCAATTTGCAAGACCCCAGGCATCACGGGATTTCCTGGAAAATGTCCCTGGAAAAACCACTCATTAAACGTCACATTTTTTACACCCACGATATGCGAATCGCTGAGTTCAATTACTTTATCAACCAATGCAAAGGGGTAGCGATGGGGAAGGGTACGTTCAATGTATTGTTGATCCAACACGGGAGGAATAGCGGGATCGTAATAAGGTACGTCCTTAGTATGTTTATTCTTTTTGATGTACTGTTTGATTTTTTTAGCGAACGCCACATTGCTACTGTGTCCGGGACGGTTGGCAATGATGCGGGCTTTAATTGGGTAACCCACCAGGGCCAAATCACCTACTACATCTAATAACTTATGACGGGCTGGTTCATTGGGGAAACGCAGGTCCAGGTTATTCAGATAGCCCTCGCTCTTGACTTCAATTTTATCTTTCTTGAATATTTTTTTCAATCGACTGAGCTCATTCTCATCAACAGGTTTGTCAACAATCACAATGGCGTTATTGACATCACCTCCTTTGATCAGGTTATTATCCAGTAGCATTTCCAGTTCATGTAGAAAGCAAAATGTGCGGCAGGAAGACACCTCTGCTTTGAAATCCGTGATCTTTTTTAATCCAGCATGTTGAGTGCCCAATACGGGCGAATTAAAATCGATCAAGGTAGTAATCTGATACTCCAGCGCAGGCATGGCTACCATTTCCACGCGCTTACCATCGTCATAATGAAAAATATTTTCGTCGATGCTGTACCATGTTTTTGCGGCATCCTGTTCCTGAATACCTGCTTTTTCAATTAACTCAACAAAAGGTGCAGAGCTTCCATCCATGATAGGAATTTCTGGTCCAGTTACTTCGATCAAGCAGTTATCGATACCCATTCCCACCAAAGCAGCCAATACGTGTTCAACGGTGCTAATTTTTGCACCGTTTGATTCCAAGGTAGTTCCGCGGCTGGTATCAGTAACCAGGTCGCAATCCGCTTTAATAATGGGCTGATCAGCCAAGTCGGTCCGTTTAAACTGCAAACCAAATCCTGGATTAGCGGGTTGCAAGGTCAGTTCGGCTAAAATGCCAGTATGTAGTCCGGTGCCCGAAATAGTAACCGGCTTTCCGATAGTGTGTTGTTTGTCGGGATTAAAGGGGGTGGCCATGAGCGGATTTTGGTGCCGCAAAGATAACAAATGTAAAAGGGACCGGAAACTAGGCTATTAACTACCTGATTTCAAGTCTTTTATGATCTTTTCGAGTTCCTGGATTCGCTTTTCTAACTCAGGCAGCTTCCGGCTGACAGCCTGACTGCGAAGGGACTGGGTATAATCGTAAGCTGGGGTACCGGTTACCGCCTTGCCGGGATCCAGGGATTTGCTGACCCCACTTTGGGCATTTACTTTAGATCCGTCGCCGAGGGTAATGTGACCTACAATGCCGGCCTGGCCTCCAATCATAACTCCCTTGCCAATTTTGGTACTTCCGCTGATTCCAGCTTGTGCTGCAATCACTGTGCTGCTTCCGATTTCAACATTATGGGCTACCTGAATCAGGTTGTCAAGTTTAGCTCCTTTACGAATGATAGTAGAACCTATGGTGGCTCTGTCGATAGTAGTATTCGCTCCAATTTCAACTTGATCCTCTACCACTACATTTCCGATCTGCGGTACTTTTTTAAGACTGCCATCTGGCTGAGGAGCAAAACCAAATCCATCCCCTCCCAGCACCGTGCCCGCGTGGATTATTACATCGTTACCCAACACACACTGGTGATAGATTTTAACTCCTGGATGAAGAATACATCCTTTTCCAATAATCACATCATCTCCAATATAACAGTTGGGATAGATTTTTGTGTGATCTCCTATTTTGGCGCGTTCGCCCACATAACTAAATGCACCGAGATAAATTTTATTTCCTAATTGTGCGCTGGCCGCTACAAAACTGGGCTGTTCGATTCCGCTTAGTTGTTGCTGACGCAATTCCTGGTATTTAGAAAGTAAAGTAGCAAAGGCAGAATATGCATCGGGTACGCGGATTAAAGTAGCTTCTGTTTTTTCCCGGGGTTGAAAATTATCATTGACAATAACTACAGAAGCGTTGGTGGTGTAGAAAAACTCCTCGTATTTGGGATTAGCCAGAAAGGAAAGTTGTCCGGCACTTGCTTCTTCAATCTTCCCAAACGCATGCACCGATGCCATTGGATTTCCATCCACCGTTCCCTGAATTAATTGGGCAATCTGCGCAGCGGTAAACTCCATCATATTAGTGAAGAGTTGTTTTGAGGGTTTCTGGGTAACACACAAATTGTTTTTTTATTTCTCCATACGAAAGACTGCTTCCATAATTGATCAACGCATTGTCTACTGCAGAGATATCTTTTACCTGCCCATCTTTAAAAAGAATATGAATTCTTTCGTCTTTTGGGTTATAGGTAGTGTTGCGAGCTTCTCCCGTAAACACAAAGTAAGCAGCCTCTTGTTCTGAAATCCCTAGCTGAATGGCTGTCTCTTTACGAAGTGTATCCAGCGTAGTGATTGCAGTTGGATCTGGAGTAAAGCGAATTTTAAGCAGTTGTCTGTTTACAATCAATCGGCTTAATTCCGCCAGTACCGGATCTTGATGGTTACACCAGTTTTTTATGCTGGCCATGACATCATGATCATCAAGACGACAAAAAAGGTCTAAATGCTGCTTGATATCAACAGAGGCTTGTCGATTTTGTAAAAAAAAGTCGAGTGCATCGGTGGCTGCTTTTACGGTAGTTCCCCCCGCAATTAATTCTTGTGCTCTTCGTAAGGCATGCACCAAGGTCATTTCTGCACTGACCACTGTCTTATGCAAATAAACCTGCCAATACATAAGCCGGCGACTGATCAAAAACTTTTCAATGGAAAAAATAGCTTTCTCTTCTACCATTAACTGTCCCTCGTGGACGGTGAGCATTTTGAGTATGCGGTCATAGCCAATTACCCCCTCGGCTACTCCGGTGAAAAAACTATCCCGGTTTAAGTAGTCCATCCGGTCCACATCCAGTTGTCCGGATACCAATTGATGAAGAAATTTTTTCGGGTATTGGTCCGTAAAAATAGCAATGGCAGTAGTGAGTTGTCCTTTGAATTCCTCATTGAGTTTCTCCATGATTAGTAGAGAAAGCTGCTCATGATGAACGCCTGGAATCAATTCTTTTTCCAGTGCGTGGGAGAATGGTCCATGTCCGCAATCATGGAGTAAAATAGTCAGTTTTGCACCCAGTTCTTCTTCGGGGGAGATGTCAATCCCTTTACTCTTTAGTTCGTTCAAGGCAATTCCCATCAGGTGATAAGCCCCTAGTGAATGATGTAAGCGAGAATGCATAGCCCCAGGGTATACCAAATGAGCAAAGGCCATTTGGTGTATGTTTCGTAAACGCTGGTAATAGGGATGCGAAACAACTGCCAGGATCAACGGATGATCGATGGTAATAAAACCATAAACCGGATCGTTGATGATTTTTCGGATGGCGGGGATTGTTTTCATTTTTGTTAAAGCCAGCAAGGCAGCCTTCAAAAGTACGAAGGGGACCTTTAAAAAGCTAAATTTGAACTTATGGCACTAGCCCGGATTATTTGGGTGGATGACGAGATCGAGAGCTTACGCTCCCAGCAATTGTTTTTGGAGAACAAGGGCTACGCAGTTCAAACGTTTAATAATGGATTTGAAGCGATCGATTATGTGCGCGAAAATCCCGTGGATGTAGTGCTGATTGATGAAAGCATGCCCGGTATAACAGGGCTGGAAACACTGGCCAAGATCAAAGAGATCAATCGTTCAATTCCCGTGGTGTTGATTACAAAAAATGAAACGGAGAATTTGATGGACGACGCCATTGGTTCGCAAATCAGCGATTACCTGATCAAGCCGGTCAACCCCAATCAGGTGTTGCTGAGTCTCAAAAAAATAATTGATAATAAACGACTAGTTGCAGAAAAAACCACCTCAGCCTACCAACAGCAGTTCCGTCATTTATTTACGGCACTCAACAGTGATCCCGATCATAAAGAGTGGCGTGATATTTATAAAAAACTCGTGTATTGGGAGCTAGAGATGCAACGTACGGATAGTCCGGAAATGGAAGAAGTGTTACAATCTCAAAAGACAGAGGCTAACACAGAATTTTTCAAATTTATTTCTCGGCACTACGCAAGCTGGATCCAAGTAGCATCGGATACTACGCCAACCATGAGTCATACCTTGCTCAAGCGCAAAGTATTTCCCTTACTAAAAAAGGGGACTCCCGTTTTTTTTGTGTTAATCGATAATCTTCGGTTTGATCAATGGAAAGCAATCGAACCAATCCTGTCCGCCAGTTTTCGATTGACTGAAGAGGATAGTTTTTATAGTATTTTACCAACCGCAACACAGTATGCCCGTAATTCCATGTTTGCTGGGGTACTTCCTGCTGAAATTGAAAAAAAATTTCCCGCTTTTTGGAAGAACGATGAAGAAGAGGGGGGCAAAAATTTACATGAAGAGGAATTACTCCGTGCACAGCTGAAGGATGCGGGATTGGGAGATATTCGCTTTTCTTACACCAAAGTGCTGAATAATCAATCCGGCCAGGAAT
>CAINBK010000068.1:0-1671 GCA_903846615.1 uncultured Bacteroidota bacterium | reverse complement strand
GCGGTGCCCCATGCTACCTTAAGCATTGAGGCTAAGCAAATGATGAATAAGTAAAGACTACCTTTGCGAAAAATACATCGCATGGTACGTTTTTCTCTCTTTTTATTCTTACTTACTTCTCTTACAGCAACTACTGCCTATTCGCAGGTTGTAGCTGGACCCATGTTGGGCATTATTGAATTAAGAGATGCAAAAATTTGGGCCGAAGTATCCCCCAGTGTTTCAAAAGCGGCCATTCGGGTCAATAAAAAAGGAGAGACTGTTTCGCGTATCATAAACTATAAGGGTGAATTAGGAAAGGATTTTAATCCCATCACTTTTACGGTGGGAGGCCTGGAGCCCAACACTACCTACGAATATGTGATTCTCACCAATGATAAATCCACCAAAGCTACAGGGGAGTTCACCACAAAAAAATTATGGCAATGGCGTGAACCCGCACCAGATTTTAGTTTTTTGGCTGGTTCTTGTTCGTACTTCAATGAACCCGTTTATGACAGACCGGGTAATGCTTACGGAAAAGACTCTTCCATTTTTGAATCCATGTCCAAAGAGAAGGCTGCGTTTATGATTTGGCTAGGGGATGCGTGGTACACGCGTGAGGTTGATTATTTCAGTGAATGGGGTCTGTGGTACCGTGCAAGTAAAGATCGATCTACTCCCATACTTCAGCCATTTCTTAAATCTATGACACAGGTGGGTATTTGGGACGACCATGATTTTGGTCCTAATAATTCGGGGGCCGCTTATCACCTAAAAGATGCGAGTAGAAAAGTATTTACCAGTTATTTCCCCAATGCTTCTGCAGGTGAAAATGGGCAGGGTATTTATACTAAATTAACCTGGGCTGATGTTGATGTTTTTATGCTCGATGATCGCTGGTGGAGAAGCGCAGACGATGCGTTAGACTCTGTGCAGGGTAAACCCAATCCAGAAAAAATAATGATTGGTCGTCAGCAATTGCAATGGCTCAAAGGAGCGCTTTTGGAGAGTAATGCCACTTTTAAAATTGTTTCAGTTGGAAGCCAGGTGTTAAACCCTGTATCACCATTTGATCGTTGGGGTCGTTTTCCGGCAGAGTACCAGGAGTTCATCCAATTCTTAGAAGCCAACCCAATAAATGGGGTGTTATTTCTAACAGGGGACCGTCACCACAGTGAAATTATCAAAGTAGAACGTCCTGGTTTTTATCCCTTATATGATATTACTGTTTCCCCGCTTACTTCTGGTACACACACTTTTGGTAAGGAAGAAAAGAATAATCCTTATCGCATAGTGGGCGTGGATCAAAAACAGAATTACGGACGGATATCTGTAACTGGACCTCGAGGCAACCGGAAACTTTCTGTAGATTTTCTGGGTATCAAAGGGGAGAATATTACCAGCTGGTCTGTAATGGAAAAAGACCTGAAGGTGCCTCGTAAATAGGGGGCTTGTTCGCTAAAGTTTTTTTTCCATCACTACGTGTGGAATGGTTACTTCGGTAAACTCTTCACTGGTAACCTGGTAACCCATTTTTTCATAAAAGCCGATCGCGTTTCTACGCGCATGCATGTTTAGGGCTTTATAACCCCTGTCCCGCGCCAAATTTTCGGCAAAACTCATCATTGCCCTGCCTATCCCTTTTCCCTGTTTTTCGTTGTAAACAGCCATTTGGCGAAGTCGTAGGGT
>CAINBK010000067.1:0-1664 GCA_903846615.1 uncultured Bacteroidota bacterium | reverse complement strand
GCCATTGAACTGGAATCATACTATCAGTTCCAACAAAATAAATGACAGGTGAGCGGCCAATGAATAACCATGTCTGGCCTACCCAACGATTATAAAATGTCCCCCCCTCCCATTGATGAGCTAATCCCATTGATACTCGACTTGAAAGTTGTAACGGATGACAAAAATTTATATCAATTTGACGATAAGGATATGAAGACTGCATCGTAGTCCAACCTTGGGGAGCTTCATCACCTATCCACTGATGAATACGTTTTTGAAATAGCGCAACTCCCGAGCGAGGCCCACTAGTTCCACTGGAAATTCTTAAAAGTAAAGTCCATTTTTTTTGAGAAGGCGAAATCAGAATAAAATTTCGTATAAAAAGCAACCCTGCATAGGGAAAATCCATTTCTTCCGCCTTTATGGCTTGCAGGTTGCTTGGGGTATATGCTTTTTGCACTAACTCAGTACCTATCAAACAAACCGCCCTGTTTTGCCAGATCCGTTGGACTGAGATAAAATTCCCTCCAGTATAATAACGATCCGAACCTTTCCCCCACCAGTTTATAAAATCGTTTTCTACTTGTACATTCATGAATGTATGAACTTGCGCCCAAACCGAAAATGCACCATAAAAGATGAAAATTAAAAATAAAAAACGCATTCTTATCACTTTTGACTGACAAATGAGTGAGCGGGAACAGCGTCCTGCAAAAATGCACTTATCTCATCGGGGAGCGTGGCGAGCAAATCATGCAATTGGCCAGGCGAAACAAATGAACCTAATGATTTAAATACTGCCTTTACCGCTCGCAAAGCTTTTGCATTATTACCAAAATCGTATCCAGATAATTTTCCATCTTCGGCACGAACCTCATCCAATAATTCTGTAATATGTCGAATCCGAGGCACGGGTTGAGAAAACCTCCACCCATCAACATATACAGACTTAATTGCCATCGGTAATTGAGCCAATAAATGAAATGACTCCTGATGGTTAAATCTGTTTCGTAAGGCATGCAACACAGCACGAGTTATCCGACCGGCCATATCTCGCGGCACTTCCAATTCCAAAGCCACCAAACGAATGAATTCATTACCCTTTGTTGCATATTTATCAAAATCAAGTACCATAAGCATATTGTTTTCATTTTTTCATCTTGAAAGTGCACCGATTTGATTCACCTGAACAATGATTCCAATCAAAAGAATTTTGAGAGCGGTCATTCCATGAAGCGCACAGATGAGCTTTTATTTGTGCAGCAAACAATCTGTTCATAGAAATTGAAAACGTATGAAAAAATTTTACATTATTATTTGCTTAGTGAGTTTTGGCTGGAGCTTACAAGCACAGGAATCTAAAACAGCAGAAAAAAAATCATTCCTTAGTTTACAACCGGGAATTGGTTTCCCTCTCGGTAACTTTACCAGCAGAGATCTTTCAAATGAGGATGCCGGATTTGCAGTGGCTGGGTTTACTATTGATCTAGCTTATCAGTATGCCTTTGGTGAAAATATTGGACTAGCCGTGCAAGGCTTTTACAATAGAAATGATGTAGCAATCCGAAAACTCAGAGATCTAACCGGACTACCTGAATTAAGACTGGATCATTGGCAATTTCTTGGTCTAGTAGCTGGTCCAGTTTTTAGCTTCCCAATTAGCGATCAAGTTAAAACCGATT
>CAINBK010000066.1:0-2679 GCA_903846615.1 uncultured Bacteroidota bacterium | reverse complement strand
TCCATGGTTGAAAATCTTTTTTAAGTTGAATAGTTTGGAAAAGGATTTCTTTATATCCACTCCGTTCATACAACACACCCAGCGTTTTTTTGTTTACTAAAACTAAGTCACTATATGCGGTGTGGTCTTTTTTCTTATCGGGATTGTGATCTATCAATAGCGAGTATTTCCAGTTAACCCCTTCGTCTAAACTAACGCGAACCATTAGGCTATCTCTTCGGTTGGTGGTTGCCGCATTTGAAAAAGCAAGCACAGCACGATTGTTTTTCCAACCAATATTCAAAATACTACCCTGACAGACAGGATCAATCAAGGTGCTAT
Source organism: uncultured Bacteroidota bacterium (assembly GCA_903846615.1). Lineage (GTDB taxonomy): Bacteria > Bacteroidota > Bacteroidia > Chitinophagales > Chitinophagaceae > JJ008. The sequence goes on along the minus strand of CAINBK010000066.1, from coordinate 2,358 downwards.
CAAAAAAAGAAGCCACCCATCGATTACCACCATCTTCGCTTACAGAAACAATCCGCATTTTTTTATCTCCTCGCTGATTACGGCTGTTCATCATCAAACGACTATCTGATAATTCCGCAGCGGTGGATTCGTTTCCCCCAGGAAAATCAACCGATTCGCTCAGCGAAAACGTTTTTCCATGATCATCAGAATAAAACCCATGTGCTCTATAGTCTTCAAATCTACTTTTGGGGGCGCCTTCCGAGTGATTGGCCGCAACATAAATTCGTCCTTTATATTTTCCTCTTTCTAATTGCAGCGCGTGTCCGGGCGTATTTGCATACGATCTCCAATCCTCAGCTTTTCCGTGTCGATGTGCTTCTTCTGAAATATCAACCGGAGCACCCCAAGTTTTTCCATTATCTGTAGAAGCAACAAATACAACCTTCCGTTCGCCCTTACCTTTTCTTACCTCACCCTCATGATTATTACCTGTGTTATAAAATAAAAAGATTCGACCAGCGGGGTATTCTGGGTCCAGCAGGTCTACCACGGGTGCCGGATTGCCGGCTTGTAGAGAGTCGGCGTCTACAACCACCCGAATACTTGACCAATTATTTCCCCCATCAAGACTACGCTTCATCACAATATCAATATTACCAAAGTCCCCCGAGTTGTTGACGCGCCCCTCACAAAAAGCAAGCAGATCTCCATTGGGAGCTTTTATGATGGCGGGAATCCGAAAGGATGCGTAATTGTCGCTTCCCGAAGTAAATACAGCCGACTGGGCCCACAACACGGCGATGTTAAAACCAAACAGAAAAAACAGAACGATTGCTTTTGTTAATAACTGCATAGTAGTAAAACAAATAAAAGGGTGGAGAATTTGAGTAATTGTGTCAAATTTGTTCTGCTTGAAGGTATCAAAACAACATTTCATATGAAAAACACAGTTTTTTATTTATCAGCACTGCTATTGCTCGTAGCCTGTAAACAAATCAACATGGAAAAAACGCCTTATGCTTGGCCATCTAATATTAGCGCACCAAAGGCAGCTGAAAAATTGCGCAGGTTTGTGCAACACGGCGATACAATTACTGACGAGTATTATTGGCTAAATGACTTTTTTAAAAAGGGTCCGGACAGCACAGCTGTAGTTGAGTATCTGCAAGCCGAAAATGCTTATCTCGATACGATGATGAGTGGTACCAAGGAGTTTCAGAAAAATTTATTTTCGGAAATGCGGGGGCGCATACAGGAAAAAGATGAATCAGAGCCGGTGGTAGAAAATGGCTATACCTATTATTCAAAAACAGAGGAGGGTAAGCAGTATTATAAATACTATCGAAAGGCGTTAACCGCGGGTGCAAAAGAAGAATTATTATTAGATGTAGACCAACTCGCTACAGGCAAAAATTATTATGCCATATCTGGTCCCAGTATCAGTCCTGATAATCAGTGGATGGCTTATGGAGTTGATGAGGTTTCGCGCAGACAATACACGCTCTTTTTTAAAAATCTGAAAACGGGAGAAATTAGTTCGGAGACTATTGCTGGTACTAGTGGCAATGCGGTTTGGTCTGCGGATAGTAAAACTATTTTTTATGCAGCAAATAATCCTGTAACGCTTTTGTCTGAAAAAATCAGAAGACACCAGCTCGGTACCGCAGCTGCAGCGGATGTAACCGTCTACGAAGAAAAAGATCCTACCAATTATATTGGAGTAGCAAAGACGCGCTCTGGTCAATATATTATGATCTATTCGGCGGCTACTCTTTCCTCAGAGGTGCTCATATTACCCGCCAACCAGCCCGCTGGTACATTTCAGGTGTTTCAGCCCCGTATGAAAGATGTGCTCTATAGCGTTGATCATTGGGGGGATCGCTTTTTGATTGTAACCAACCTGGAAGCAAAAAACTTTCGATTAATGAGCTGTCCGCTGAATCAAACACAGCAAGCTGCTTGGACGGAAGTTGTTCCCAACAGACCCGATGTATTATTAGAGGGGGTTGAACCGTTTAAAAACTTTTGGATTCTCACTGAAAGAAAAGAAGGGTTAGTTCAACTGCGTGTGCGTGAGTTCCCTGGTGAAAAAGAACACTATTTAGATTTTGGTGAACCCGCTTACGATGCTTTTGTAGGAAAAAATCCGGAATATCTTTCCAAACAGTTTCGCTATCGTTATTCTTCCATGACCACCCCTCTTTCTACCTATGATTATACAATTACATCTAAACAACGAAACCTCATTAAAGAACAACCCGTTCTAGGAGGATTCAAGAGAACCGACTATGTTACGGAGCGCCGATTTGTAACGGCGCGAGATGGTGCGCGAGTTCCTTTGTCCATTGTTTATAAGAAGGGAACTGCGCTCGATGG
>CAINBK010000065.1:0-2731 GCA_903846615.1 uncultured Bacteroidota bacterium | reverse complement strand
GTACCATGTCATGTACCATGTCAGAGATTCCACCGCTTTCCCTTGTCGCATGTCACAGCTTCCACCGGCTGTCGCCCTGGACCCCCGTTGATAAAATGTTTCAATACTACTAGCTATATCAATTGAGTTTGGTTCGCATACCAATCCTGCTTTTTTGTGAGGAACCATTTCAGGAAGTCCCCCTACGTTGGTCACAATCATGGGTTTTTCAAAATGATATGCAAGCGGTGTAACACCACTTTGTGTAGCTGTTTTGTAGGGCTGAACCACTACATCGGCTGCAGACAAATAAATGCCAACTTCATGGTCAGGAATAAAATGGGTGTGAAGAATAACTCGATCGTTTAATTGATATTCGTGAATAAGTTGATGATATCGGTCTTCATTTTCATAAAATTCTCCGGCAATCAACAATTTAACTTGCATGGATTGAATTCTTGGCTCTCTTATAGCTGCCAGCAATAGATCTAGCCCCTTATAAGGCCTGATAAAGCCAAAAAATAAGACGATTTTTTCTTGTCGGTTCAATCCTAGTTTTTCACGTGCAATATCTTGCGGAAGTTGTGGGCCAAATTGGTCATATAAGGGATGAACGGTGAGTTTTGCTGGCTTTGACGGCGCTATTTTTTGTAAGTCACTCAGTACAGATTTGCTCATGGTTACAAAGGCGTCACAACTTTTTACAAAATATCGTGTGAATAATTTATCGCCGGGTCTTTTCTCGTGGGGGATTATATTATCTGCAATACAAATAACCTTGGTTTGTTTTTTATTGATCAAACGTAAAATAGTACCGAGACAGGGGCCCATGAAAGGAATCCAAAATCGCACAATGACTAGTTCCGGATTTTTCTTTTTTAGTTTTAATCCCACCAGTATCCAATTCAAAGGATTGATCGAATTAATCAGGGTACGTATCGTTAATCCTTTAGGAGGGGGAGTGGTAACAAATTGCGATTTCCCAGGGAATAAAAAACCAGGGTATTGTAATGAAAACGACCAGATCTCACAGCTATGACCAGCGTCTTGAAAGGCGTAGGCTAATCGTTCATTAAAACTTACAATGCCACCACCCCGAAGCGGATGCGCCGGACCTATGATTACAATGCCGGACATTAAAAACCAATTTGTGTTTCTACCAGGTACTGGTTGCGAGTAGGGGAGTTTCGGGCAATGAGTTCGCCCAGATAACCTGCTAAAAATAATTGCATTCCTATTACTAGCAAGGTGAGTGCAATATAGAAGCCGGGTCTGTTGGTCAATGCAAAGTTCGTGTCAGCTATTTTAGACAGTACCAAAAATCCTGCTACAAAAAATCCAATTAGAAAACAAAGCGATCCCCATAATCCAAAAAAGTGCATTGGGCGTTTTGCAAATTTCCCAACAAAAGAAATGGATAAGAGGTCGAGAAAACCATTGACAAAGCGATCCCAGCCAAATTTGGAGACACCATGTTTCCGCTTGCGATGCTCCACGACTTTTTCTCCAATTTTTTTAAAACCCGACCATTTTGCTAAAACGGGAATATAACGATGCATTTCACCGTATACTTCAATGCTTTTAACCACGTTTTTTCTATATGCTTTTAAGCCGCAATTGAAATCATGTAAACGAATGCCTGACATGCTGCGCGTCACCGCATTGAAAAATTGTGAGGGAATATTTTTGGTAAGGGTGTTGTCATATCTGACTTTTTTCCAACCACTCACCAGATCGTATCCCTTTTCTAGGATCATAGCTCGTAGTCCTGGTATTTCCTCGGGCGAATCTTGGAGGTCGGCATCCATTGTGATTATAATGTCTCCAGTCGCAGCTGTAAATCCAACCTGCAACGCAGCGGATTTTCCATAGTTACGCTGAAACTTAATGCCTTTAACGTTTGGATTACTTTGTTGTAGCGTTTGAATTACTTGCCAGGAGTCATCTTCGCTTCCGTCATCTACATAAATTACTTCATATGAGTAGCCCTGTTCATTCATCACTTTTTCAATCCAATGGGTCAGCTCAGGAAGTGATTCAGCTTCGTTTAGTAAGGGTATGACTAAGGATAAATCCATTATTTCTTTTGTAGCGTAAGCAAGAAGGAACTGATGGCGGTAACCAAGCTTCCTACTACCAAATATCCGAAAATTGTTCGGGATACCATCGCTGTGGGGTATCCTTCAATAAAGAGTTTAACATCCCTTTCAATTTCGGCTGGGGTTCTGTTATTTGTATTTTGGAGCGTCGTCCGTAGCTGAATCGCTGAATCTTCTACCAGGTTGGGGTTTAATTGGATAAAGAGATAGGAGAACAGCGCCATGAGTAGTGTAACTAAAATAAAGTGTCTAAATCCAATCTGGAAAAAGTCCTTAAAAGCCTGGCTTCCCTTTCGATTAAAGAAAAGTAGGTACCAAGTGCTGAGCGCATATAATCCGTATACCGAAAGTTGGGTGGTAGTAGGATTAGATATGTAGTTCAAAAAACCTAACCAACTTATTGCCATCATTAGTAAGGCGGTACTGAAACTCCAGGGTAAACGCTTTAGGTTCATACAAAAAGGCTAATCGCGTTAGGATGTAGGGTGCCGATAACTTTTCCTTGAAGTTTTTTACCTAAAAAAGGGGAGTTGGCTGAACGGGATTTCAGATCTTGTTTTTGGGGTGTCCATTCAATGGTAGGATCAAAAAGCGTAAAACAAATCTTTTGATTAATATCGATGGTGGGCGTTTCTAATCCGAAAATTTTACGT
>CAINBK010000064.1:0-2102 GCA_903846615.1 uncultured Bacteroidota bacterium | reverse complement strand
TTACGGTTAGCGTGTAAGGATTTCCTGTAGGGATTACAACTTTATAATCAGGGAAACGTGCATCGATCAACCGACAACTCATTTGAGTAGTGCCGTAGCGAATAAATAAATGATTGCTATTGTAATTAATGGTCACGGCTTGGTCGGTATCGGGAATTGCAGCTTTGACCAGATTCAATGGTTTTTTAGGAACAATAAAGGAATCCGCTTTTGGACATTTGATATCAGAACGTTTATAGCGAACCAAACGGTGCGCATCGGTTGCCACACATTGCAATCCCTTTTTGTCTAATTCAAAAAATACACCCGTCATGGCAGGACGGAGATCGTCGTTGCTAGTGGCGAATAATGTTTTGTTGATTGCAGTAAGCAAGGTTGTTGCACTCATCTCAAAAGAAGTAGTGTCATCTGCACTTGGTTCTTTGGGGAAATTATCAGGATTTTCTCCCATCACCTTATACTTACCATTATCGCTTGTTATTTCGATTGCAAAATTTTTGTCGATATTGAAAGTGAGTGGTTGGTCGCCAATATTTTTTAAGGAGTCCATCAGGATGCGAGCAGGGATACAAACCTTTCCGGTATCCTTGGCTTCAATATCAAGCTGAACACGCATGACTGTTTCTAAGTCAGTGGCTACAACGGTTAATTTATTCTTTTCAACTTCAAACAAAAAGTCCTCCAGGATAGGCAGAACCGTGTTTGTGTTGATAACACCGGAAATGTGCTGCAACTGTTTTAAAAGAACTGAGGAATTAGCAATGAATTTCATACCATTTCTATTGATAGGTTGATGGCGAAACTACTGATTTTTTGGGTAGATTTGGAGGGATGTATAAAAAGGTATTAACGCCCGAACAGGCACTCCAAAAGCTGCGACATTACTGTGCTTATCAGGAGCGTTCACACCAAGAAGTCCGGGAAAAACTCTTTCAATTGGGCTGTCCTTCCCGAATTCATGATGAACTGATTAGCTCGCTGATACAGGACGATTATTTGAACGAAGAACGCTTTGCTACTGCCTATGCCGGCGGAAAATGGAGGGCCAAACATTGGGGACGAATTCGTATCAAGCTGGAACTGCAGCAACGAAAAGTCAGTGCCTATTGCATTCGAAAGGCCCTGGAGCAGATCGAAGAGGAGGATTATCAAAAGGTATTGGAGGCGCAGGCTATTAAAAAATACGATTCACTTAAACAATACCAGTATATAATTCGAAAGAAAAAAACAATTGATTATCTGGTCGGTCGTGGATTTGAGCCCATGTTGGTTCGGTCCGTTGTCACCAAACTTTAATCTTATGTCAACCATTACTATTTCGTTAGTACAAACCACCCTCCTTTGGGAGAATAAAGTGGCTAATCGGCAGCACTTTGAAGAGAAAATAGCATCGCTTGCCGGTAAAACACAAGTAGTTTTTCTGCCTGAAATGTTCACTACGGGGTTTAGTATGAATCCTTCCCAATTAGCAGAGAAAATGGATGGGGAATCGGTGGAATGGATGCGAAAAATGGCTACTCAATATCGTTTGATATTGACCGGAAGTTTGATCATTGAAGAGGAGGGGCATTATTTTAATAGGCTGATCTGGATGTTGCCAACCGGAGGGTTGGGTTATTACGATAAGCGCCACTTATTTGCTTTTGCTGGAGAAGATAAACATTATACCGCAGGCGACAAGCGATTAATAACGGCTGTTAATGGCTGGCGTTTCAACCTGCAAGTCTGTTATGATTTGCGTTTTCCTGTATGGGCGCGTCAACAAATTATTAATGGCGAGCCTGAGTATGACGTATTAGTTTACGTTGCCAATTGGCCAGAAAGAAGAAGACAAGCGTGGACTACATTGCTTCAAGCCCGTGCAATCGAAAACCAGTGTTATGTAATTGGTGTGAACAGAATTGGTGAGGATGGAAATGGGATTTATCATAGCGGTGATAGTATGGTCATTGATCCATTAGGAGAAATTTTGTTCGCCCAAAAAGATCAAGAAACAATCCATACCCTCACACTCAATAAAGAAAGACTTACTGAGGTGCGTCAATCCCTGCCATTTCTAAAGGATGGTGATGGGTTTGGGATTGCTACTGATCATTAGCTTC
>CAINBK010000063.1:0-12667 GCA_903846615.1 uncultured Bacteroidota bacterium | reverse complement strand
TTATCGTAATTCTTATTGTTGGTCCATAATTCAATCTGAGCCAATGTCTGGTTGGTGAATGAATTACTCATTACAAAGGAAGGGTGACCTGTAGCACAACCTAGGTTAACCAGGCGACCTTCTGCCAAAATGATAATGTCATTGCCATCCACATTGTATATATCAACCTGCGGCTTGATCGTGTCTTTAGTATGGCCATAATTAGTATTCAACCAGGCAATATCAATTTCAATATCAAAGTGTCCGATGTTACAAACAATGGCTTTATCCTTCATGCGCTTGAAGTGTTCGCCCGTAATCAAATCGCGGCAACCAGAAGCAGTAACAACAATATCAGCTTCTTTTACTGCATCAATCATCTTTTTCACTTCAAAACCATCCATAGCCGCTTGCAACGCACAGATAGGATCGATCTCTGTAACAATCACACGGCATCCGGCTCCTGCTAAAGAAGCAGCAGATCCTTTACCCACATCACCATAACCACCTACCACGGCAACTTTACCAGCTAACATTACATCAGTAGCACGGCGGATTGCATCTACGAGTGATTCTTTACAACCGTATTTGTTATCGAATTTAGATTTAGTAACAGAGTCGTTTACATTGATCGCAGGCATTGGAAGTGTTCCTTTTGCTACGCGCTCATACAAGCGATGTACACCGGTTGTTGTTTCTTCAGAAATTCCTTTTACATATTGAACTAACTCAGGGTATTTATCAAGCACCATGTTGGTTAAGTCACCACCATCATCCAGAATCATATTCAACGGACGGTCTTTACCACCAAAGAAAAGTGTTTGTTCGATACACCAATCTGCTTCTTCAATGGTTTGTCCTTTCCAGGCAAAAACACCAATACCGGCAGCGGCAATTGCAGCAGCAGCATGGTCTTGTGTAGAGAATATATTACAAGAACTCCATTTTACTTCAGCACCCAATGCAGCTAATGTTTCAATTAATACCGCTGTTTGGATAGTCATGTGCAGACAGCCAGCAACACGAGCACCTTTTAAAGGTTGTGAAGGACCGTACTCGGTACGAATAGCCATTAGTCCTGGCATTTCTGCCTCTGCTAAACGAATTTCTTTGCGGCCCCATTCAGCCAGGGAGATATCGGCTACTTTATAAGGTAAACTGAAATCAATGGATTTGGTCATTGTTGACATACGACTTGGTTTTAAGATGGCGCAAAGCTACAGTATAAATCAATAAAGCCCTACTTATCAAAGGGCTATTTGCATAATATAATCGTTCATATAAAAGCCATTGCCAATCTCTATATCAGCAGTTTCACGTATGGTGAAACCCATTTGCTGATAAAAACCAACGGCTTTATTATTTCGATTTACTTGTAATTCAAGGGTATGTGCTCCTAATTCTTTGATACGTTGTAAAAGATCAGTTAGAAAAATACGGCCAGCTCCCTTACCCTGAACATGGGGGAGTACATATAATTTGTGCAATTTAAAGTGACTAGCTTGAAGGGATTGAAAAGAAGCATAGCCTATTGGAGTTTGTTCTTGATAAAGCAATAGAAAAGTAGCACCCTCTTTCATTTGTTGCGCCAGCGAGGCGGGACTGTACATCCAGTCTAACATGTAGGCTAATTGTTCTTCCGTCAAAATAGAGGAATAGGTTTGAGGCCAAACCTGCATACATAATTCTCGAATTAATTCTATGTCAGCGATTGATGCTGTTTGTACTACATAAGAAGTGTGCTGATTGCTCATTCACTCTTTTTGAGAAGTCTGTTCAACAAGCCTTTTTTCTTATCTCCTTTTTCAGATGAGGCAGGAGTATTACGAGGAAGATCTGTCTCTTTCTTAGGAAGTGTATCTTTTTTAGGTGTTGGGATGGACTTTGAATCCTCTTCACGAACTGGCGTAGATTCGGGACCAATGTAAGGAGCGGTCTCTAGTTTATAATCTTCCTCGGAACCCACACCCACATCTTGGCCTTCGGCACCGGGCATTAATTCTATGTCATTTAAAAGAATATCAGCACTGTTCATGGAGTTACCCATTTCTGCAGGCACCACAAATCGGGCTTCTTTTTCTAGTCCGGTACGGCTATCTGCTAATGCTTTTCCAAAGAAGTATTCGCAAATCGGTCGCGCCATTCTCGATGCTTCTCCTTCGTTTTTGATAAACTGATCGTCAAATCCAACCCAGGCGCCCACCAGAATTTGAGGGGTGAATCCCAGAAACCAGGCATCTGCATTTTCATTGGTGGTTCCGGTTTTTCCTCCCATCTCCGCAGCGCCCACACGGCTACGCATACCCGCAGCGGTTCCCACATCAACGGCGCCTTGCATCATGCGAGCCATAGTATAGGAAGTGGCTTCGCTAATCACTTCTTTTCTATTGGCACTAAAGTCGAATCGCTTGATCACATTACCGTTTCTATCCTCGATGCGGCTAATGGCAAATGGCTTTGTTGAAAATCCTCTGCCTGGAAAAATGGTATAAGCCCACATCATTTCAAATAAAGAAAGATCACAGGACCCTAAGGCAACAGAGGGGTAGGGCCCGATGGGTGTGGGGATATTTAAACGACCCATAAATTCGGCAAATTGTCGAGGACCCACTTGTTTCATAATGTACGCGGTTGCGCAGTTTTTTGAAAAAGCAAGGGCAGCGGCCATCGATCCCGCCCCACCTTTACATTCTTTGCTGGCGGGTACCCATCCATTTCCTTCGAAAAATTGTGGCTCATTGGGAAGTTGTGTCTCAGGAGTAAATCCTCTCTCTTCTACCGCTTGTGTATATAACAAAGGTTTGATGGTAGAACCCACTTGTCTCTTTGTTTTAATATTGACGTGATCGTACTTATAAGTTTTAAAATTGATTCCACCTACCCAAGCTCGAATTTCACCGGTTACTGGATCCATGGCCATAAAGGAAGCCTGTTCCATTTGTCTATGATACTTGATAGAATCTAAAGGAGTCATCATGGTATCTGTTTCACGACGCGTATTCCAGGCAAATACTTTCATGCGCACTGGTTCTTTGAAACTGGCTCGAATTTCTTTTTCACTCCATCCATCCTCTTCCAAATTGCGCCAACGGTCCGATTCTTTCATGGCTCTCTCTAATATGGATTCTTTACCATTCCAAATTTTTCCTGACTTGATGGAGTTGCGGTTATTTACATTTTTTTGGAGTTGAGACATATGTAAGGCTAGTGCCTCTTCTGCGTATTGTTGCAATTGTACATTGACGGTGGTGTATATTTTCAACCCATCATTGTAAATACTATAAGGCTCGCCCTCCGGATTGGTCAGCCCCTTGAGTGCCTCCCTGATCTCTTCTTTTAGGATTTCTCTGAAATAAGGAGCATACCCGGTGTTCTCATCCATTTTTTTATAGTTCAACTGGATGGGTAAAGCTTTCAAGCGAGTGGCCTCTTCACTGGTGATTTTGTTGTTTACTTCCATCTGTCCAATCACCACATTTCTGCGATCTAAGGCTGCTTTAGGATTCCGTACTGGATTATAGATGCTATTTCCCTTAAGCATGCCAATGAGTAAGGCTGCTTCTTCTACGTTGAGACGGTCAGGTTCTTTTTGGAAGAACGTGCGAGAAGCATTTCGGATCCCATAAATATTATTACCAAAGGGGACAGCATTTAGGTAAAGTGTTATGATTTCTTCTTTCGTAAAATTCTTTTCCAACTTGACCGCAATGATCCACTCTTTGAGTTTCTCGATTACCCGCCAGGCTTTGTTTCGGCTTCCTTGTGCCAGCAAGGCTTTTGCTAATTGTTGTGTAATGGTGCTGCCTCCTCCCTCTGAGCCCAAGGTAACTACCGCACGAAGTGTCGATTTAAAATCGATACCACTGTGCGAGTAAAATCGTTCGTCCTCTGTGGCAATTAAGGCATCAATCGCATGACGGGATAGATCGCGGTATTTTACATTACTTCTGTTGCCGCGTTCAGTATAATATTTCCCCATCAGCGTTCCATCGATCGCATACACTTCAGAGGCTTGCAGGATGGAGGGATTTTGTAATTCATAAAGTGAGGGCATTTTCCCAAACAGTCCAAGATTGGCCAATAAAATCAGGAGCAAAAAAGCTACCAGGCCCCAGCCAAAAAATTTCCAGAAAAAACGAACAGAGGGTTTCATGCTGCTAAGTTAGGGTCTCTTGCTGTTAAGGAAACGTTGATACGCATCCACGTCTTTACGCTGTCGTAGTTCATTCAAATTGATAGCCGAGATGGGTAGCCATTTATATTTTCCAATAGGTAGCCAGGGCACAATTTCGCTGGAAGTTTTTGTATTAACCTGGTTTAGATATCCTGAGGCCTCTTGGAAATTTCCAAACAACCCAACCGCAACTATTCTATACCTGTTATCTAAGTTGATCAATTCTTTTTGGAAACTTCGATTGTTAAAGGCAGAGCGGTTGTAATTATCGATTGATCGCATGGCTTCTGCTGCCAGTACGGGTTCTGTTTCTTCCATCACAAAAAGGGCCAGGTGTGTAGATTGCTCATCCCAAGTATAAGGAGTGTTGGATGAATTTTGATTGGTTGGAGTGGGGGTATTATTTTGCGGTGTAACTGGAGTGGCTGGGGCCGTGGGGGGTTTAACGGCAGCCTCTACGTTTGCGCGTTTTATAATTGCATCGAGTAGATCAGCAGCGCGGATATAAAGAGGAGATTCAGGGAAACGTAATTGTAACTCTCGGAGCAATCGGATTGCCGTACTGTCTTGTTTTTGTTTTACATAATAGATTGCTTCAATATACAGCAATTGGGGGGTCCAATGATTATTACCCGCCATTTGATCTGTTTGTTTTTTCAATTCCACGGCTAGCTCATAGGAACCCTTTGCAAAAAGTGTATAGATCTCCGTGTAGATACTATCGAAGTTTTTTGATTTTTGCTGGGCCTCTTTTGATTCTTGTCCGTTGAGTAACGCTGTGTAGCGACTTTGTGCAAACCGGGTATTTAACTCTTTTAAAATTGCGGATGCTTTATTTAGATCTCCTCCCCGCCATGCACAGTTGTGTTGATGGAAAAGGACTTCATCCATCTTTTCAAAGCTGGAAAAGTTATTGGAAATTCTGTCGAGTAATTTTGTTCCAGCTGTACAGTCCTCGATTTCTTGAATAAGAATTCTGCCGGCATCTAGTAATGCTTCAGTCAGCGAATCAGTGGAAATTTTTTTCTTCTCTGTAGTCAGTGGCAATCCAGCATAAAGTGATTCAAAGTCGATGTCTGATTCTGGAGAATTTGTTTTACTACCCAGTGAATCCCGACCACTTGGCTGTACTAATGCAAGCATAGCTTGCATACTCGCAGCCCTTCTCCAATTATCTAAATTGGGACGATTGCCCCAGCGTGCAATAAATGCGGCCTGACCTCTGGTTCGGCTAGAGGCATTGTAGAAATACCATTCGCCTTTATCTGTTTCGTTCCCAAATAATGAGGGTGTCTGTGATGAAATAGAGGAGGGGCGAGATAGTGTAGGAGAGGGATCGTCTTGTAAGCCAGCTTGTTTGCGTAATTGCTTGACAACTTTTTTTACCGCCTCTTTTCGTTCTTCTTCGGGGAGTGCTGCTATAAGCAAGAGGCTATCTTGCCGCTCAACAATAGATAGTTTATTGACCAATGTTTGAAGGGCTCTTTTTTTCACTGCTAAAACCGCAGGGTCTGCAGGTAAGCTATCCGTTACTTTAAGACTATCGTAATACTGCGCAGCTTTGGCATAATTACCAGCCTCATAGGAAATCTCTGCCAGTTGAAGGAATGCTTTACTTCTTTGTAAGGTATTGTTGGTGGTAGCAGTAGTGCTTTTGTATAATGATTCAACAGCACGGCTTTTGTTTTTTGCTGCTAAGTCCATTTGTGCAGCAGTGTAGTAAATGATATCTTGAAATGCACTGTACTTTTCTTTTGTTGCCATCTCTAATAAACGCACCACATTCTTGCTCGGATCATCTTGGGAACTTCTGTCCACTCTAATGGCAGCAATTCTTGCTTCTATTTCCAAAATCAAATCGGTCGAGTGTGGGATAGCTCGGCTATAATATTGCTTGGCTGCGGCATAGTTTCCTGCCTTTTCAAAAAGCTGTCCTGTTAAAAATTCCCAGCGGGCTTTTTCGTTTGGTGTGTGAGCGCCCTCTAGCGCTTTCGAAAGGTGAAAGGCTGCGCTATCCCAACGATCTTGTTTGTAAAATGATAAAGCCGTTAATTCTGCTAATTCTGTTTTAAGTCGCTTGGGAAAAACTGGATCATTGCGAAGTGTTTCCAGTAACCCGGCTGCTTCTGCAAATTGTTCCTGTGCAAGCTGGGTTCTAATTATCCATAAAAGCGCTTCGTTTCGCTTAGGGGGTGCTGTACCCATTTTATTCAGCAGCCCTGTTTTTTCCTCGCTTGCAATGCTGTTGGCGCGATTCCCATCCCTTCCACTACCTATCGATTTAAAGTATCCGTCCTTTTCTCGTGGAGCATAATAGTAGTTGATGAATTGAAAAACCTGGTAAGCTGAATCAAATTTTTCTTGTAGGTAATAAGCCATCCCCCATAGCAAATAAAGGTTGTCATTCCAGTCGTTTCTTAAATCATGCAGTGCAATGCCGGAAGATGCTTTTTGGATCACACTATCCAAGTCTATCGAATCTTTCCGGGTGGTGGTTAGATTAAAATTGTAGAATGGTAAGAGAGTGTTGTAGTCGTCCCGATTGGCAGCTTTAGCTTTTTGCAATACCTCATTTAATTTCCTGGCTGCATTGTAGGTAAAGTTGTAATGGGTAACTGTATTCTGAACAAGACGAGACGGGTAGCTTAGTTTCCCATCCTTTGTTTTTTCTGACCGTAGAAGTCGGTCCTTGTATTCTTCCTCCTTGGGCAGGTCAATGCGAAAACCCTGTTGGGACAGGCTTGTGCATGGCCAACCAAGAGCCAATAGGATTAAAAGGCGAAATAGGGAACGCAGCTCCTGCATATCTTCTTGCAATCTAGCTCCTTAATAACTGATTTTCAAATTAATTAGTGTGTCAGACCTTAATTTTTTGTGAGTATTTTGATTGAGGTTCAATGGGTTTGGGTATTGCGGTGCCTTACCTTTATGTCATTGCGTAACTAATGGCAAAACTTGAATTACCAGCAGGATTAAAGCGATTGAGAAGTCGTTACCGCTTGGTTGTCATGAATGATGACACCTACGAGGAGGTTGTGACATTTCGTTTATCCAGACTTAGTGTGTATACTGCTTTTAGTATGGTGTTTGTAATTCTGGTTGGTTTGACAACCGCTTTGATCATATTTACACCCCTCAAGTACTATATTCCGGGGGCTGGTTCCGACTATGCTTCAGTAACGGCTTTGAAAAGATTACAGTACCGGGTAGACTCTGTTGCCCGTGAGGATGCTTTAAAAAATCAGTATATTTTAGGGCTCAAAAAGGCGTTGTCGGGTGAAACAAGCGCTCCATTGGACACCACACAGCTTGACATACCTGCTGCAACATTAATTAGTGATTGATTCAATTATAAAAATATGTTTACAACCAAACCAAAATCAGACATGCAAACTAACCTACCTCAAGCTGGCAGTGCTGCAACCTTAATTAGTGCGGGTACTGTTTTAAAAGGCGATATCAGCAGTAACGGAGACCTTCGTATCGATGGTACCGTGAAGGGAAATGTAAAAACTTCTTCTAAGATAATCATTGGCAGCACGGGTGTGGTAGAGGGCGATATTATCGGTAATCAGGCCGATGTTACCGGGAAAGTGAATGGAAATATCAAAGCAAACGAATTATTGCAACTGCGTGGAGAATGTGTAGTAGCTGGTAATATCTATGCTGGTAAGTTACAAGTGGAGCCTTCTGCAACTTTCAATGGACAATGCCATATGGGAGCTAATGTTGTGGATATGACTAAAGATGAACAACAACCCCAGGTCATCGCCCGATAAATCCAAACGAGATTTACTTCGTTATGCGGGTCTTGCCTCGCAGTTGTTGGTGTATTTAGCCATCGCTGTGGCGGGAGGGATTCAAGTGGATCGCTGGTTGCGTATTTTTCCTCTTTTTACTATTCTGTTCCCTATATTCACTTTAACTGCAGTTTTTTATAAACTTTTTAAAGAGACAATTGGTCCAAAGTAGTTGTCTATGAAAATGATGAATAAAAATACATATGTATTTGTCTTGTTACTATTGATGGTGCAGGGGATGTTAACATTGTCGCGAACCTGGTTATCAGTACATGAGGTAAACGTAACTATTTTATCTGGAGCTAATTTTCTTCTTTTTCTGGTTACCATTTTATCTGCAGGTATTACAGCAAAAAGTTTTTCAAATCCCAATCTGCAGGCATCGATTCGTGCCGTGATGCTATCCTTCATGATTAAATTCTTTGTACTTGCACTGGCTGCATTTATTTACATCTATAAGGAGCGCAAGGCGGTTAATTTACCTGCCTTATACGGAGCAGCTTTTCTCTATATAGTTTATACCGGAGTGGAGATACGACTATTGCTCAGGGCTTTGAAAAAATAGCAGATGCCCAAAAAGGAAGTCCCGCTTGATTTCTTGTCACGCTATTTGCCAACTGGTACCGATCAGCAGGTATTCAATCTTTTACAATGGCATAAAGTACAGCTAACCATTACACGCGAACGAAGAACGCTTTTGGGGGATTACCGACATCGTACACATAGTCAACAGCATCGAATTACTGTTAATGGTAATTTGAACCCCTATGCTTTTTTAGTGACCTTATTACATGAGTTGGCTCACTTGTTAACCTTTGAACAATTTGGAAATCGTGTGCAGGCTCATGGAAAAGAATGGAAGAATTGTTATGCCAAGCTCCTGGAATCTTTTTTATCGCTTGATCTTTTACCCAACCCGCTTCATAATGCATTGCAGGAAATGTTGGTCAATCCTTCAGCCAGTAGTTGTGCAGAAGATGGGTTGATGCGTGTGTTACGGCAGTATGATCCGCCAAAAGAGAATCATTTTTTCTTGGAAGAATTACCCGCTGGTGCACAGTTTCGAATTAAGGACGGTCGTATTTTTCGAAAAGAAGCTTTGCTGCGAAAACGCATTAAGTGTAAGGAGTTAAAAACAGGCAACTATTATCTGTTTTCTCCAGTTTATGAAGTAGAAAAACTAATCTGATTGGAAGGACTACTTGTTTAGGCTACTGCCTTTTTTACTAAAGCAGCTGCTTCGCTAAGCAGGATAGCAGATTGTACTTTTAAGCCACTTTCATCTATCAGTTTTTTTGCTTCCACGGCATTGGTGCCTTGTAATCGTACAATGATGGGGATGTTAATATTGCCCAAGTTTTTATAGGCGTCAATCACACCTTGCGCAACTCGGTCGCAACGTACAATACCGCCAAAAATGTTAATCAGGATAGCTTTTACAGCAGGGTCTTTCAATATAATTTTGAATCCTGCCTCAACTGTTTGAGCGTTGGCAGTTCCACCCACATCCAAAAAGTTTGCAGGTTCTCCGCCACTGAGTTTAATCATATCCATGGTGGCCATCGCTAATCCGGCACCGTTTACCATGCATCCTACGTTTCCATCTAGCTTCACAAAATTCAAATTGAATTGACCTGCTTCTACTTCAGTGGGGTCTTCCTCTGTTACATCACGCAGTGCGGCCAAATCAGGATGACGCATCAAAGCGTTATCGTCCAGGTTCATCTTACAATCCACCGCCAGTATTTTATCGTCTGCAGCTTTGAACAGCGGATTAATTTCTAACATCGAACAATCCAGTCCAACGTAGGCGTTGTAAAGATTAGTTACAAAACGAACACAATTTTTAAAGGCTTCTCCACTTAACCCTAGGTTGAATGCAATCTTACGTGCTTGGAAGGGTTGTAGTCCACCACCAGGGTGTACCCACTCTTTAAATATTTTGTCTGGGGTGTTATGCGCCACTTCCTCAATGTTCATTCCACCTTCTGTGCTATACATGATCACATTTTGCCCTTTGGAACGGTCGAGCAGGATGGACAAGTAAAACTCTTTTCTTTCACTAGGGCCATCATAATACATATCCTGTGCCACCAGCACTTTGTTAACCACTTTACCAGCAGCCCCTGTTTGCAAAGTGACGAGTGTGCCCCCTAATATCTTTCCGGCAAAATCTGAAATATCATCTAGGCTTTTACCAACTTTTACCCCATTGATCCCGTTCTCTTTGATAGCTCCTTTTCCGCGTCCTCCCGCATGAATCTGCGCTTTCACTACAGCAAACTTGCTTCCAGATTTCTCCTGAATAGTTTTGTAAGCATCCTGTGCTTCTTGAACGGTCGAACAGGCTACACCTTCCTGTACGGGTACATTATATTTTTTGAGCAATTCCTTGGCCTGGTATTCATGCAGGTTCATAGGGGAAAAATTTTCGCGAAGATAGGGCAAAACAGGGTGGGTAAAACGGTCTTTTAACGATTGCTTTCGAAAGGACCGGCTATTTTTGTGGCCACCTTGACTGCAACAAAAAACTATATACTTGTTATTCTATTCATGGGGGCCTCATTTTTGACGGCCAGCCAGGAAATACCCGTTTTACGTAATCAGAATCGTTCCCGAAACCTTATGCAAGGTGCGCCCAATGGTTTGAATAGGATGGGGGCAATGTCCATGGGCGGTGCCTCCCAGGATAGTATGAAGCGTCGTGATAAGTTGGAAGATTCCATCACTATTTCCTACCGGTTATTAAACCAACCTCTTACTTATTTACTCGATTCAACAGTGGATGATTTTACAACCCGCTTTCCGTTAAAAGCAACTACACTGAATCTAGGGAATTTGGGTGGAGCTACACGTCCGTTACTTTTTTCTCCGCAGCTACGACCTGGTTTTGATCCAGGGCTGCACGCCTACGATCCTTATCGATTGAATCCTTCAGAGGTTCCTTTTTTTCAAACCACGCGTCCTTACACAGAACTTGAATATGCACTGGGTTCACGGGTGGAGCAAATCATCGGCTTGCAACACACTCAAAATATAAATCCTGGCTGGAATTTTTTCTTTCGATATCGGATGATTAACTCTCCGGGTATTTTTCAACATCAACGCTCCAATCATTCCAATTTTGTTTTTTCAACACGATACCAATCAAAGAATCTCCGATACCAGACATGGGCTATTTGGCTTACCAACAAATTGCAAGCTGAAGAAAATGGAGGTATCATTGACACTACGGATATATTAAATGATCCCATTTTTGTGGATCGATTCAACATTCCTGTTTGGTTGGGAGGTCCAGATAATTTTACTTCTAATTTTTTCAGTACGCGTATCAAAACAGGCAATCAGTATAGTAGCCGCGTTTTGCTCTGGAGAAATCAGTATGATTTGGGAAGAAAGGATTCCCTGGTCACCGATTCTACTGTAGTTCCTTTATTTTTTCCTCGTGTTCGCCTGGAGCATCAACTCCGTTATGATAAAGAGCAATTTGCGTTTATTGACAAAGTTCCTGGTGCTGACTACTACAACCGCTATTATCAAATACCGGTCAATTTTGGAGATACTATTGACTTGCGTGATCAATGGCAAACCTTTACGAATGATTTTTCTATTTATCAGTTTCCTGATGAAAAGAATTTAAAGCAATATTTTAAGGCAGGAGCCTCCTTACAGTTGATTTGGGGAACCACAGCGCTTCAAACGCGCTCATTTTTTAATTCATCCGGATATTTTTCTTACCGTAATATCACGCGCAATAAAAAATGGGATCTTTCCCTAGATGGAGTACTCTATTGGGCCGGCATCAACGCAGGCGATTATCAGGCTTCAATACGAATGCAGCGAATTTTAGGGAAGAAAAAAAATAGTATTGAAGTAAGCGGGATCAATACTAACCGTCGCCCTTCTTTTATATTTGACCAGCGAAGCAGTTTTTATCTATCCAAGCGATTACTGGAATTGAACAAAGAAAACATCACTCAATTAAGTGCTTCTTTGGATTTACCTGTTGTGGGT
Organism: uncultured Bacteroidota bacterium; assembly: GCA_903846615.1. GTDB lineage: Bacteria > Bacteroidota > Bacteroidia > Chitinophagales > Chitinophagaceae > JJ008. The sequence goes on along the minus strand of CAINBK010000063.1, from coordinate 700 downwards.
GTTAAGCTATCAGGCAACTATCTGTTGTTGACCAATTATACTTTTTTGACAAATTTCTTTGAGCCTCAACAAGAGTCTACATTATTTTCAGTCTTGCAGTTTTCTCTTTTGAAGACATTTCGCATCGCCAAGCAATGGAGATGGCATACCGAATTGTATTGGCAACAAACAGTAGGCGCAGCCCCCGTTAACACAATACCTTTCTTTTTACGAAATCGTTTTGCTTATGAAGGTAATCTAGGCTTTAAAAACTTGAATTTGGCTACTGGTCTTGAAGTACGGTACCGCCCAGCCTATAAGGCAGATGCTTATTCTCCGCTGTTAGGCCAGTTCTTTTATCAGGATAGCCTGACCGTTCAAAATGCTTTACCTGATATAGCTTTTTATGCAAATTTTAGGATCAGGCCTTTTACGGCTTTTATTCGTGCAGAGAATCTAAACACTGCCCGTGATTTACAAGGTTTTGGCTTTACGCGAAACAACCTGGTAGCCCCTGGGTATGCCTTAAACGGGCTTCATATTCGGGTGGGGATTCATTGGCGATTTGTTAACTAGTTGGCTTCATCTTTTTTTTATCTTTGTATCCTATGCGTCGCTTCATACTGGCAATAGCTGTTTTTGTGTATGGACTCACTTCTTTGGGATGGGTCTTGGATATACACTATTGTATGGGTAAGGTTGATGCGGTTCATTTATTCGA
>CAINBK010000062.1:0-2159 GCA_903846615.1 uncultured Bacteroidota bacterium | reverse complement strand
CGTAATATGATTACTATTGGTTATTTGATCGTGAAATGTGCTACTTTCCGTAAGGAGAGTCGTGGTTTGCATTATAATACCGACTATCCGCAACCAGCAACCTTGGTTCAAAATATTGTATTGTAATCAAGTTGGTTCGGAAGAGCCTTCTATCTTTGAAGTATGTACCGAGTAGTTTTTCTGCTTTTTCAAGGGGTTTCCTTATTACCCATGTCTTTTTTTCATGCGTTGAGTGAAGTGGCTGTTTTTATTTTGACGCATGTGATTCGATATCGCCGGGATGTAATCGAACAAAATATCCGAACTGTTTTTCCTAATCATTCTTCTAAAGAAGTCAATCAACTAATCAGCCAGTTTTATAGAAACTTTGCCGATACGTTTACGGAGTCTATCAAATTATTGTCCCTCTCCAAAGCACAAATTGATAAGCGTTGTACTATTGATTTTTCTGTAGTTCGTCAATTAATGCAGGAAGGAAAATCAGTTCAACTCATGGCGGCTCATCAGTTTAACTGGGAGTATGTGAATCAGGTTATTCCCGGACAAATTCCCGGACCCTACTATCTTGTCTATCGTACTATACAATCTTCTGTTTTTAATCAGTTGTTTTTGTTTCTTCGAAGTCGACAAGGAGGTAAGCCGGTAGCTGCCGAAGCTTTTGCTGCAGCCCGCGATCAAATTTTTGCACAACCCGCTGCCTTGATCCTGGGTGCCGATCAAAATCCCAGTCAACCGGATCGAGCAATTTGGATTGAGTTCTTTGGAAAAGCCACTCCTTTTCATCCCGGACCAGCCAAAGGAGCTATTGCTAAGAACACAGCGATGGTCACGTTGAACCTGACTAGAAAAAAAAGAGGATATTATCACTTGGATGCCACCCTCATTGCGCGCGACTGTGCCAATTATACCCCTGAGCAACTAACCTGGCTCTATAAAAAAGAAACGGAGCGTTTAATACTAGAGAATCCTTCTAATTATTTATGGAGTCATCGTCGCTGGCGTCATCAGTGGCAGCCTTCTTACGGGCCAGTTTACAAAGGGGAGTAAATGCTGTTGTAAGATTATCCTAGCATCTGTTCCATAAATCCCACCATGGCTCTAGCTTTCTCAATGTTTACCGAATAGTAGATATACTTTCCCTCCCGAGTAGTTTTTACAAACCCAGCTTTACGCAGCACTGCCAAATGTTGGGAGGCTACTGATTGTTCCAACCGAAGATGAACATACAGCTCTGTTACGGTAATCCTTCCTTTCTCATCGATCCATTGTAAAATCTCCTGCCGTAGCTTGTGATTGATGGCGCGAATCAGTATCGCTGATTTTTTTAATTGCAGGAGATCCAGCCTTATCAATTCCTCTGGATTCTCCCTATCATGAAGTGTAAGTATATAAGAATTCATAACCCCCTAAAGATAAATCCAATTATCAAAATATATTATGATAAATATCAATATGAGGGAGATACTGGTGTGTAAAACTCTTTGACGTAGAGGGGATCTTGGTAGGCGAGGTCTGCAAAATCATTATTTCTGAATTTCTGCAAGGCCAAGTGAATTTGATTTTTTGCTGTTGCTGTAATATCCAGGAATTGCGCATTTGGATGACTGCAAAGTGATTTGAATTTCATTGCCCCATTACCACAATACAAAACGGTTTGCTTTTGTAACACCGCGTCAAAACAATTGGGTTCAAGTATCAGTGCATGCGCAGGTTGTATTTCATTGCGTGCTGCATCATACATGGCCGTGTACACTTCCATACGACGCGCATCAATCATGGGGCAGATTAATTGATCAGCTGTACTTGGTATCACTGAAGCCATTAATTCTAAGGTGGGAATAGTCAGCAATGGTTTTTGTAAGGCATAACAAAAACCTTTTGCCGTGGAGAGTCCCACGCGTAATCCCGTATAAGAACCCGGGCCAATCGTTACACTGACCCCATCCAATTCATTTAGTGAAATCCCGCAAGCTGTTGATCCCTCTTGTATGGCACTATGTATCCATGTTGCATGATCTTGTAAGCGATCATTTGTTTTTTCCAAGAAGCATTGATCATTCTGTGAAAATGCAATAGAGGCTAGCGCTCCCGATGTATCGATATGAAGCAGTTTAATCATAGGTTATTTGCTTCTTCACAAAAATTAGGAGCCGGTGTAT
>CAINBK010000061.1:0-12862 GCA_903846615.1 uncultured Bacteroidota bacterium | reverse complement strand
CCAAGTCTTTCCGCCATCCACAGTTATATGTAAACCACTGCCTGGTCCACCACTTTTTAATTCCCATGGCTTTCTACGAAACTGCCACATGGCAGCAATTAATTTATTGGGATTAGAAGGGTCCATTACTAAATCAGCGCATCCAGTGGTATCGTTTGCATATAAAATCTTTGACCAGGTTTCGCCACCATCTGTGGTTTTGAATACACCACGTTCCGGATGTTCTGCATAAGGATTTCCTATGGCAGCTGCATAAACCGTGTTGGGGTTAGTGGGATCTATCACAACGCGATGAATACATACTGTCTTGTCCAATCCCATTTTTTTCCAAGTCTTACCTGCATCCAATGATTTATAAATACCCGCGCCCAAATTCAATGAATTGCGCGGATTTCCCTCTCCTGTTCCGACCCATACTACATTGGGATTACTCTGCTGTATAGCAACGGAGCCAATATTTTGGATTGGTTGATCATCAAAAACGGGAGTCCAGTTTTGTCCACTATTTTCAGTTTTCCAAACGCCCCCCGATGCTGCACCCAGATAGATAATATTGGGATTTGCAACCACAGCATCTACTGCTGTGATACGACCACTCATGCCAGCAGGACCAATATTGCGGGGTTTCCAATTTTTGAATTGATCCAAATTTACTTTTTGTGCGAATACACTAAGGGTTACACAAAAGCTAGTTAGAAAAAGAAGGAATTGTTTCACGTTGTAGATTTTAAGGGAATGGAAATTATAAAAGTTGGGTTAGAAATAACTAATCAGACGCAGTTTTTCTTGTCTGCCTGCTATATATCTGAAATTTTGTCCATCAAAATAGCCGTCTTCTTCCAACATAATCCTGATTTCTTTACCCCACTCAGCTATAAAAGTGGAGCTATTCAGTTCTATTGAATATGCGGTATGCGGAAAGACGGGGTAGTCTCCACTTCCTGGAACGCCTTCTTGTTTATCCCAAAGGCCGATAGTTGGACCTGCGGCATGACCATGCAAACCCAGTGGGTGGGTATAAATACTAGGCTTTATTCCTTCTTTGATAGCTTGCTCTCTTGCTGCTTTTAAAATGTTGTTTCCGGTAATTCCAGTTTTGAATTGACTGGTGAGAATGTCTTGTAAACGGTTGCTTGTGGCAAATGCTTTTTTCAAGTATGAAGGAGCCTCTATTTCGCCTGGGCGAAGTACGTAAGCATGTTGTTGAATGTCTGTATTCAAACGTAAATAGGTAATCCCAAAATCAATATGAAGTAAATCTCCCGGAAGAATCACATCGTTTTCAGGTCGGTTCGAAAAACTACGCAAGTGTTCAAAGTTGACCGTATCACTTCGTTGCACAGACACAGAAGGGTGAAACCAAGTTGTCAAGCCCAGCGATGTCACACGTTGGCGAAACCACCAGACCAAATCATCTGTAGTAGTTACACCAGGGTTTATCACGCGGTTCGAAAATCCTTCCGCAATTATTTCATGTGTAATGGCCACCAGCTTTTGATAAAGCTGCATTTCACGTGTTGTTCTGGTTTCAAGCCAACCTACAGCTAGAGGGTCAGCCGATACAACTCTATTTTTTAATTGGGCAGGTAATTTTTGAAGCAATAATTCATAGTGAGAATGATCTAGTCCGTCTGCATGTCCAAAATCCTGAGAAATATTAACCCCAATTTTCTTTGGGTCTTTCTTTTTAATTAAATCAATCAATGCATCCCATTGGTCTGGAAATTTTGTCATATCCCAAGCTGCTGGAATAGACTTTCCTACATTATAGCGGGCAATGGCAAACTTTTCAACTTGTTTCGAAGTTGGGTTAAAGTAAAAGGCTAGCATGGTGGTTCTTCGAGCTGACAACCAGGTGGAAGGGAGCATCGTTTTTAAAATGGGGTCTTCGTTATACTCTCTTGAAATAACTAGCCATAAATCAATATTGGTTCTTTGCATGAGTTGCGGAAGAACCGTATTGAATCGTTCCTCGAGTAGCTCATCTACTACACGGCTTTGCTCTCGCTCTGGTAAAATAGGCTGTGCTTGTGTTCTCTGCAGTAGACAACTAATGGCAATTAAAAGCAGTATTTTTCTCATAGGTATTTGGGCATAAATTTTATATCTTCAAGATATGACACTTCCTGTTTTATTTGCAATTCTAGCCTTTGTTCTCATCTTGATCAGGCGTCACTACAGAGATAAAGAGTAGTGTTAGTCTAAGTGGTAGACTTCACGTATTCTTTCTATCAATTTTGTTGCATTTGCATGTTGCTGTAAGTAGATTTTACGCTGAACATTAAGCATTGAGTTTTTGACGTGTGAGAGTCGGTTAGCGTATTCAATAATGGTTAGCCTATCATTTGTTAGAAGCTTTACATCTTCTTTTACTCCTCTTGGGCCAGCACCTTCTTCTAGGTTAACATAATAGTCCTGATCAAAAATTCTATAAGATTGATCTCTGGCTTTTAGTTTTAGATCTCCCACGATATCCTCGTATTTCTGTAAAAATTCATGCCGTTGCCAGTAGTCGGTTATTAAATTTCCGATTTCATGGGATTTTACTAGCCGCATACCTCCGGCATTTTTTAATTGAGCAGAAGTCCGCGTGCTCAATTCAGATCCTCTATTGCCCAGACTGCTTAGATTAAATATGTATAGCCTTTTAAGATCCTCGGTGGTTAATCGGGGGGTTCTCAGAAGGGGAATGGAGGTATCAATAAATGCAATTTGTCTATCAATGTACTTGGTAGCATTTCGTAACTCTAGGGTATCCTTAACCAAATCCTCTAATAGGCTTTGCATGTATTCTTCCTCACGATGACGCTCTATGTAGTGTTCTCTTTGATTCTCTGCAAAGAAGCCTAATGTAACGGCGGCAAATAGCATAACGAACTCTGTTAGATATTCTGACCATTTTTTAGGAGCATGGTGTTTGTGATGTACTTCCATAAATGAACCTGTCTTATATTTAGGTAGCCCAATTTACAATAATTAACTGTTTATATGGAAGTACATCATTCCCATCATAAGCCCAAGAACTGGAAGGAGTATATCACGGAGTTCGTTATGCTGTTTGCGGCGGTCACGCTGGGTTTCTTTGCAGAGAATTACCGAGAGCATAAGATTATTGACCATCGGATGGAGGAAAATTATCAGGCTTTATTACAAGACCTCCGACAGGATTCTGCTCGAATTAAAGAGCTGCAGACCGATAATATTTTAGAGAGAAAGGGGATGATGATTCTGCTGGAGGCTATCTACCAATACCAGGATAATTTAGTAAACTGGGAACAGGTGAAAAACAGTATTGCTTCTATTGAAAAGCTGCCATCTTATCAGACTTTTTTTATGAATAATACCACGTTCAAGAATATGCAGTCCTCTGGTATGTTGAGTTATGTGTCTAATAGGGATTTAAGCAAAGAGTTATCATTTTATTATGAAGTTTTATTTAAAAAATTACTAGATAACAATGCACTTTATGATGATGATGGAAGAAAATTTTATAACGATCAGTTCCCCATTACACAGCCCACTAACAATAGAAAAATTGATAGTTTAATTGCAGGCCCAGATCAGTTGACCGCTCGTTATCGTACCTCGGAGGCAAATCGTAATTTTATTCTTAATCTGCCTGTTGCAAAGGCTATTGTTCAAGATCCCCTCATATTATTTAAAGTGGAATCTTTTTATCTGCGTTTTCAGGTTTATCGCCGTCTTCTATGGACTTTAGAGGAGCAGAACAAAAAACTAATTCATATCGTAAGAGAACAGCAGTGAGAACATCCGGATTATATCTTCTCTTGCTATTTTTATTACTTGAAGCTTGTTCTACTTACAAGAAAACATCCTGGCCATCTTCCAAATCGGTATCTGGTACTTCATTTTACGGCCAAGCTGCTGCCTTTCAATGGAAGCAAAGAGATTCGTTGACCCGAATGCTAGTGCTACAGGGGTCTATCCCCGACTTCCTTAGAAAATTTGTAGCCATTCGCACACAATACCAAGATAGTAGTGGTAAAAATTATCGAGCTATTTATTATGTTTCACCAGATTACCTCTCAATAGGGACTAATAAAAACTGGGCACGGGTTCATATTACCCCTTTCTTGGCCCAAGAGTTAGCAGACAGTTTACAGTGTTTTTTGCCCACAAGAAAAATGGTTGATGAAATTTACAAGGCTGCTAGGATAAAGCTGGCTCCCATCCCATTTACACAAGCCCGGGACAGTACTCCTACTTTTTATCAGCATCACTTGGCTGTAGAGCAGCAGCGAAAGGGTAGAGTGGGTTTAGTGGCAGGAATCCAAAAAGATATAGTTACAACGGGCCGCCTATATACCTACCCTAAAAGGGATAGAGTAGCTATTTATGGTTGGCATCAGTTGAATGGCAAGCCTATTCAGCCATTGTACACAGGGCATGTGTATTGGTATGTCGATTATAGTCAGGGAGTACGACTTGTTTACAAGCTAATAAAGGTAAATGGGAAGTGGGTGCATTATAGTACAGTGCTAAGCGATCCTGTCTTGAGGAATTTACTTTGTGACGAAACGGATTGTGGAGGTGGGCGTTACCCCACGCCTCCCCTTATTTCGATACCTCCTGACGCAACTCGCTAAGTAACATGGTAGCTCGTTTCAATGCAACTTTTGTTCGGCTTACAATAAATAAATCAATCAATTTTTTTTGTTGTAAAGTATTTTCAAAAAGCTGATTGCCTCGCAATCCTTTACTCAACTCCGCTCCATTAAATTGATAAGTGGGTTGTTGGAAAAATCCCTGAGTAGTTAAACTTGAATTTCTTTTATACATATCCATCAATTCCAAAGTAAATCGTTCTGCCCACCCTCTGTATATTTCAAAATCTGCGTACCGGTCATAGTGTTTCAATAATTTAGAAAGTAGTTCTTCATTTTCAATTAAATGTAATTTTCCGGATCCTTTTAAAGCTTCAACCTCGGCGGTATTACTTGCAAAGTAGGTGGAGAGCAGTGAATTGTTGGCATGTACTGTAATCGAGTCGTTTTCAAGCTCCAAGTTGCCTTGTGACCAACGTGTCAATAGGCTGTCAGATACAGCTGCTTGGCTCACATAGTTGATGTTGAATTCAAGATCACTGCTATCTCTTGCCAATTCTGCAATCATACGAGTCATAACTCGCTTGGCTTCTTTTGTTTCCCGAGCATGTTCTACCCACCGCTCTGCACCAATAGCCAAACTAATACCAATCACAATTACTATGATTTCAAGGAAAAAGCCTTTGACAAATTTGGGTTTATGAACTTCCATCTCTTTTTTTCTTAAAAATAACAATTAATTTGTGAGACTAAACTCCAACTATGCGATTTACTATTTTGCTTGCTGCCTTTCTTATTGTGAGCACTGCATTTGCTCAATTGAGCTACCCGGTTACCAAAAAAGTAGAGGTTACTGATAATTACTTTGGCACTACTATCGCTGATCCATATCGATGGCTTGAGGATGATAACAGTGAGGAGACAAAGAGTTGGGTGCAGCAACAGAATAATGTTACAAGCGCTTATTTTTCTGCGATTCCATATCGCGAGAAGGTAAAGGCTCGGTTAGCCGTACTTTGGAACTACCCAAAGTATGGTTCTCCTCGGAAAGAGGGAGGGTATTATTATTTTTCAAAAAATGATGGATTACAAAATCAAAGTATACTCTACCGTCAGGCTGGATTAAAAGCTGACCCGGAAGTTTTTTTGAACCCAAATCAGTTTTCTGCTGATGGCACTGTTGCATTAAGCGGAACTACTTTTTCAAAAAATGCAAAATATCTGACTTATCAAATAGCGCGTAGCGGTAGTGACTGGCAAGAGGCTGTTGTTATGGATCTGTCAACACAGCGGTTAATTGATGATACTATTCGATGGATAAAGTTTAGCGGTATTACCTGGAATGGTGATGAAGGTTTTTATTATAGTCGGTATCCGGTTCCTGATGCTTCTACTAAATTGTCTCGTCAAAATCAGTTTCACAAAGTTTATTATCACCGAGTCGGTACCAAACAAGCTGAGGATATATTAATCTATGAGGATAACGAACATCCATTACGAAATGTAGCTGCTGATTTAACAGATGATGGACGATTCTTAATTATTTCTACAACAGAAGGCACCAGTGGCAACGAATTGTGGGTAAGAGATCTTGCGAAGGAACGTCCTGCATTTAAAAGATTGGTCGAAGGGTTTAAAACAGATCCTGATCTAATAGATAGCTATGGGGATTTATTACTCGTAAGAACTAATCAAGATGCTCCTAATTTTAAAGTTGTGTTGATCGATCCAAGTCAGCCTGATAAGAATAATTGGAAAATTGTTATTCCCGAACAGCAGGAGGTATTGCAAAGCGTGGGAACTGGCGGAGGATATTTGTTCTGTTCCTATTTGCGTGATGCGTCAACCCGAGTAGTACAATTTACCTATACGGGAAAAGTTGTTCGTGAAATTAATTTGCCAGGTCTTGGAACAGCTAGTGGGTTTGGTGGTAAAAAAAATGACAAGTCCTTCTTCTACACCTTTACTTCTTATACGTATCCTCCTACAATTTTTAGTTATGATGTGGAAACCGGTGTTTCAACTCTTTTTAGAAAAACTGAGACGGTTTTTAACAGCGATGGCTATGAAACCAAACAAGTGTTCTTTACTAGCAAAGACGGAACGCGTGTCCCTATGTTTATAACAGGGAAGAAGGGTTTTAGTCTCAATGGGAATAATCCAGTTTTATTATATGGATATGGTGGCTTTAATATTCCGCAAACACCTGGCTTTAGTATCTCTAATGCATTTTGGATGGAGCAAGGTGGTTTGTATGTGGTTGTTAATCTAAGAGGGGGTAGTGAATATGGGGAGGCTTGGCATAAGGCGGGTATGTTAGAAAATAAACAAAATGTTTTTGATGACTTTATTGGAGCAGCTGAATTCCTGATCCAAAATAAGTACACACGAAAAGAGCTAGTTGCTATACGGGGGGGCTCTAATGGTGGATTGTTGGTGGGGGCATGTATGACACAGCGTCCTGATTTATTTAAAGTTGCTTTGCCTGCTGTGGGTGTGATGGATATGTTGCGTTATCACCTTTTTACAATTGGCTGGGCTTGGGCTGTTGAATACGGAAGAAGTGATAAAGCTGATCAGTTCCCTTTTTTACTCAAGTATTCACCCTTACATACTTTAAAAGATGGTAACCAATATCCTGCAACCCTAGTTACTACTGCAGATCATGACGACCGCGTAGTGCCGGCGCATTCTTTCAAGTTTGCAGCTCGTTTACAAGAGGCACACCGAGGTTCAAATCCGGTTTTAATTCGTGTTGAAACAAAAGCAGGTCATGGAGCAGGTAAGCCTACCAGTAAACAAATTGAGGAAGCAGCCGATATTTGGAGCTTTACAATGTATAACTTAGGCCTATCATTCAAATAATTCAATTGACATGCGCAAACTGTTTTTACTGCCACTCCTAGTAGTGGCTACACTTGTTGGTTCTGCTCAATGGAATCCAAATACAGCTGTCAATTTAGAGGTAGCTTCTCTTCCAGTTGCAGATATGCAGTCGTTAACCACTAGTACAGGAAAAACCTGGGTTGCATTTTATCACGCGAATAGTGGCAATTACGATATGCGTGCGCAGTTATTAGATGTGGATGGTACAAAGTTGCTAGGTCCAGATGGTGTTTTAGTGGATAATAAGCCATCGGGTACTGCCACTTTTGTTTTTAATATTTGTAAGGACGCCAGTGATAATTTGATTGTAGCTTATCAGGATGAGCGAAGTGGTCAGTTAAATGCAGTAGCTTATAAAATCTCACAGACTGGAGCTCATTTATGGAGTAGTAGTGGAGTAATACTTGGGCAAGGACTGGCACCATACCCCGCCGTGCTGAGCAATGGCGAAACCGCAGTAGCATGGAATGAGTCCACTACCAATACGTTACAAATACAAAAGATCAGTACAGCTGGTACGCTGGCGTGGACCACGCCAGTCACAGTTCAGGTTGGGACTTCCAATACTACACGTGGTCAGGTTGTACCTAATTTGAATGGAAACTTTACCTTGGTTTTCCAACGAAGAGGTTTTGGTATTGCAACTACACTTTACGCGCAACGATATAATAGTAGTGGCATTGCCAGTTGGACTTCTGCTCTTCAATTATCTACAGAAACTACTTCTGGCGCACGTTTTTATTCCGTACTAGGCGAAGCGGATACAACTTATTGTGGTTATTATAGTGCACAGGGAAGTAGATTTAATTCATGGCTGCACCGTATCAATCCAACTGGCACACTTCCCTATGGAGGAAATGGTTCCAATTTTAGCACTGCCACTGGTGGTGCTGATCCTTATCAGCAGATGACCAATATTGCAACGGATCCAGGTTCGTCTTTTGTTTGGTCTGTTTGTTCCTATAGTAATACCTCACAAAGTCAATATGGGGTATACGTACAAAAATTCAATAAACAAACTGGAGCACGTTTGTTTACTGACAATGCATTGAATGTGTATCCTATTAGTTCATCCTTTGATACACAGGCGGGCGGACTTTGGCTGGTCAATGATGCGCCAGTGTTTATGAGTTACGACGCTGTTTATAAAATTTATGCTACTCGATTGGATGGTGCCGGATCATTTGTATGGACAGGTAATCGAGTAGAATTAAGTTCTACCACTGCAAGTGCCGGCTCACCCAAAGGACGTTATGGATTTAGTGCATTAAGTAATACCCAGGCTGTGGGTGTTTGGGCTGAAACAAGAAATGGAGTACAAAGAGCCTATGCACAAAATATTATGCCAAATGGAAGCACCGGAGTTGTAGCGGCTGGTTTTACGTTTACTTCTCCTGCTGCTGCTGTTACAGCTTGTCCCGCTCCGGCGAGTATGAGTATTCAATTAGGAACCACAGCAACTGGAAGTTTTACGGGGGCTATTTCGTTAGCTGCCTCTGGCGCACCTACTGGCACTACTGTTTCTTATAACAGTAATCCTGTTACTGTGGGAAGCAGTACGACAGTAACGCTATCCGGGACTAATTTACTATCGCCCGGGTCTTATACGATTACAATTACAGGAACAGCAACGGGTGTAACGGCACAAACAGTTGTGCTTACTTATACAATTACTGCGCCTCCTTCCATCGTGATTACTACTCAACCTGTTGCTCAAGTTGTTTGTGCAGGGAGTGCTGTATCCTATTCAGTAGCGGCAAGTGGCACCGGGCTTACGTATCAATGGCAACAAAGCTTGAATGGCTGTAACGGACCATGGCAAGATATTAGTGGAGCAACTGCTGCCACCTACAATCTTGGCACGGTTGCTGTTGCTCAAAATAATACAGGTTACCGTTGTGTAGTAGCTGCGCCTTGCGCAACATCAGTGACATCCAATTGTGGATTGCTTACAGTGGGCGCTTCTCCTACAATTTCTACGCACCCTGTTTCTCAAACTGTTTGTGAAGGAGCTATGATTAATCTCACCGTTGCGGGCAGCGGAACGGGTTTACTTTATCAATGGCAGGTAAATACTAATGGTGTATGGTCGAATCTTGGTAATGGGGGAGGATTTAATGGGGTTACTACTTCAACACTGATGATCTCTGGTATTACAACGTCGATGTCTGGTTCCCAGTATCGTTGTGTGATATCAACAATAGCTTGTACCACTCCTATACCTTCTAATGCCGCTACCTTGACTGTCAATACACTCATCCAAGTAATTTCTCAGCCTACATCCAATACGATTTGTTTAGGCACCAGTACATTTATAACAACTGATGCAATAGGCACAGGCGTGCAATTTCAATGGCAAGTGAATACGGGCACTGGGTTTACCAACTTGTCTAATGGCGGTGCTTATAACGGTGCTACCACCTCACAGCTTTCAATTGCTACACCTCCTGTTGCTTGGAGCGGATATGCCTATCGTTGTGTATTGACTGGCGCATGTGCTACTGCTGTCTATACTAATACGGCTACACTTACTATTCATGCGCCAGCCACGATTAACCGATCTCCTGCTAGTGCAGAAATTTGTGCTGGAGGTGATGCCAGTTTTATTATTGCCGTCTCCAGCGTTGCCACTATCAATTATGTATGGCAGCAAAGCACCAATGGGGGCAGTACTTGGACCAGTTTGCCTACTGCCTTTAACCCAGTACTTCAGTTTACTAATGTGCCAATTTCCTTTAATGGAAATCGATACAGATGTATCGTTTCGAATTCAACCTGTCCACAACAGGAAACTAGTTCTGTTGCACAACTTTCAGTTCGTGCAATTCCAACAGTGGGCCTTACTGCTGCACCTTTAACTTCCTTGCTACCGGGTCAGACTACAACACTAACCGCATCTCCTAGTTCATCAACTGGGGGCGTAATCAGTACAAATTGGACTTTAGGAGGGCAACCTTATTCACCGGGAAGTGGGAATTCAGTGGTTGCTAGTGTTGCTAATCTAGGAACGTATCAAGTTAGTATTCGTGAAACATGGCCAAGTGGTTTATTTTGTGCTGCGCAATCCCCTAATGTTACAATTACAGCAGCGGCTAGTGATCGATTATTTATATTTCCCTCGCCTAATAATGGAAACTTTTCAATATCCTATTACAATGCCGGTGGAGTTTCAACAACTCGACAGCTGGCAATCTTTGACAATAAGGGCGCACGCGTGTATCAGGAAGTTTTTCCAGTAAGTGGACCTTACACTGTTTTACCTGTTGATTTGCAAAATGTGGCAAGAGGAATCTATTTTGTAGTAATCGGAGACTCCTCTGGAAAAAAGTTAATTGAGGGTAAAGTGCATATTCGTTAAGGTAGGGGCAATGACTTCAATCATAAGCCGCAATTTCATTTTGTAGTTTAGCCTTTTTGTAACTTTATATGAATCATAAAGTAGAATGGCAAAGCTCACGATTGATAATTATTTGGAAAGTCATTACATCCATCGTAGTAACTGGTTGCGTGCAGCAGTGCTAGGAGCCAACGACGGCATTATTTCAATTTCAAGTTTAGCAATTGGTGTTACGGCTGCTAACAGTACGCGTGATGCTATTTTATTAGCTACAGTTGCAGGATTAGTGGCAGGCGCTTTATCGATGGCTGCTGGTGAGTATGTATCTGTTAGCTCACAAACTGATATTGAAAGGTCTGACATTGAAAGAGAAAAAAAAGAATTGGAGGAAATGCCAGAAGAAGAACTCAGTATTTTGGCTCAGATTTACGAGCGTAGAGGATTGAAAAAAGAAACGGCGGCCTTGGTGGCCAAAGAACTTACTGAAGCAGATGCATTGGGAGCCCACGTCAGAGACGAACTGGGTATTACCGAGTTGACACAGGCTAATCCTATTCAAGCAGCACTTGCATCTGGCGCAGCATTTACCGCTGGTGGATTTTTGCCTTTATTGGTTACAATCCTCGTGCCACTGCCTCAAATGGAAATTGCTTTATACAGTGTAACGATTGCCGCTTTGATTGTTTTAGGTGCAGTTGCTGCGCGCACGGGTGGGTCAAGCTTTAAAAGAGGAATTCTTCGTGTAGTAATATGGGGAACCATTGCCATGGGACTATCCGCCTTAGTTGGTTTCTTGTTTGGGGTGAGAGTTTAATTAATAACTATTGCTTGTGAATCGAATTTGTATTTTATTTATTTTTTGGATTAGTATTTCAATGACCGCATCGGCACAACTTGCCAACCTTGGCAGTTGGAATATTTTAAATTTTAAGTATAATCAAAGTAGTAAAATCAGTTTTTTTGGAGAAACGCAACTCCGTTCCCTGCAATTCTATTCAAATTATCACTATTACGAATTCAAGGGTGGTTTTAACTTTAAGCCCGGAAATACTTATCAGTTTTCACTTGGCTTGGGGTCCTATCAAACATATCGTGAGGGTGGGAATTTTGTTAAGCCCAAGAATAACGATGAAGTTAGGCTTTGGCCTCAGCTTGTTCTTTTTCAGTCTCTATTTGGTTTGAAAATTGAGCAACGATACCGTATGGAGATGCGATGGACCAGTGCTGGATATAGAAATCGCTTTCGCTATCGGGTAGGGGCTTCCTATCCATTTAGGATTAGGAACAACACGTTAAAAGCTTTTCAAGCAAGTTTTAGTAATGAGCTTTTCTTTACAAATAATGAACCTTATTTTGAACGAAATCGTTTTCAGGTGGGGCTAAGCTATAAAGTAACAAACGCAACCACTCTTCAAATAGGATATCTTCATCAATTTGATTACCGTATTAACGATGAAATTGGAAGAGATTTTATGGTGCTTGGTTATTTTATCGAATTATCTAAAAAGGGGAAAAAGGTTCTCAATTCGGAAAGTGTCTTTAAAGAAAACTAGAATAGTCTTTTCAATTATTTTCTGGCCAATCGGCAATTCGGTTGCTGAATTCACTTTTTTGATAAATAGCACAGTGTTTTGTTTGGCCAAATATCTTGTATCGTATTTTGGCTGTGAAGTTGTATAAACTATCTAAGAATATTCTGGGAAATAATTTTAGAATATGATATAGAAATGAATAGCCACGTAGTTCTCTCAGAATTTTTAGTACTGCTGCTGATTTAATAAAGTGTTTGTCGCCTTCAATGAAGATTATAGAATTATAATCAACACTATTATTTCCCATTTTATTTAGTAGCTGTTTGCCATAGTTGGATTGTAGCGATGCAAATTTGAAAAGCTCATTTGGATCTCGATTAATGATAAATTGCGCAGCTTTATTACAGAAAACACATTCTCCGTCAAAAAGTATTAGCTTCTTGTGCATGAAAATGCTTTTCCTAAATTTTTATTTCTCGAAGTTTCTCTGGTGTGATGGGTAAGTCTCGGACTCTTTTCCCCGTTGCATTATAAACAGCATT
>CAINBK010000060.1:0-9531 GCA_903846615.1 uncultured Bacteroidota bacterium | reverse complement strand
GACATAAATGTGTAGCTATTCGCTGGTGTTGTTGTTGAGAAAACATTGTTGCCCATAGAGGAAATATCAGGCTTAACTCTCCCATCCTGCACAGGACCAAAACTGCTGAAAGAAGTCATTGCATCTGTAGAAGTTAATGCAGCGACCAAAATATTGTTTTTTGCAGACTTCCCGCTACCCGTGATTGTATACCAACCACCAGGACAAGAAGATTGAGAATTCCCAGCAGAGTGAACATGAATATGATTAGGAAAACTATTTAGATTAAGGTCAGTTGCACGACTCGTTCCTGAGTAAGCAATACTGACCCCATTCACGCCACAGGTTGCACTTCCTCCATAGGAATGACTACTTACAGACAAGCTGTAAGTGGGGATGGCAGCTGCGATTTCGTTAGGAACATTTCCATTAAAATCATAAGAAAATAGCTGCGCATTAGGTGCCATCCCACGAGCAAAAGGGTCAATTAATCCTCTGCCCAGAATTGTACCTGCACAATGCGTGGAATGAGCACTCGAACCTACGTTTTCAACTTGTGTTACTCTACCTATTGGAAAAAAATCGAGGTGAGAACCGATAGCGCCGCCATCCCAGATTCCAACATTTACACCATCTCCTTGTAAGTTCCTTGGTCCATCTGATAATACATTTACACGATGCTGTGTACGCCCGGGAAGATTCTCTTCTTTATTGGGCTCGTCAATAAAGTCAGCCCAAAGAATAAAAGGTAGCTCAATAAAATTACGTACCTGAGAAACAGGAACGCGTACGATAAAAGATTTAAAGGCAGGGAGTTCTTCTAAAATGGTAACCCCCTGGTTTGATAGTGTAGAGAAAATAGCACTGGCTTGCATACGATCAAATGTGATAATACTGAGATCAATGTACCCAGCTTGTTGTTGTGCGTGAGCCGGAACTTTATCTTGGTAAAGCAGATTGCTTACTTTCTGCTTAGCAGAAAGCGAGAAAACACTTCTGATCTTTATATTACCCAGCATTAACCAATTTACAGTTGCTGGAATCGTGGCTGTGTAAGCATTGGAGGGGATATAATCTACTAATTCAACACCCTGACTTTTAAGTACTGCACGGACATCCTGATCAGGAATTCTTTCGAATTGTATTACTACGTAATATTTACCCTGGTGTAAAGCAGAAGCAAGTTTAGAAGAATTAGCCGCTACATCCTTATAATTTCTAACAGGCAAAAAGTCACCGCTTTGGAAATGAACAATAGAATCCGTTGGCGACTGTGCAAATACGATTTGGCTGGAGAACCCAAGCCACAATAACAAGACAATGCGGGAAAATATAGGGGACATATTGATTATTTATGGGCTTGAAATTATGGCAAAATGAGACAAGGCAGATTATTCGTTCACTTTTTTTGAAATTGTTGATAAGTATCCCGAAAGTACCGCACAATGCCGTCTTGTTGAGGATGGGCTAACGTGTAAAATGCCAGTACAGGTATGGGCGCCTTGAGGGGTAGATAAACGGGTTGTTGCTCTTTCATGCAAGATTGCAGATAAAGAGTGTCCAACTGCCTACCAAGCAAATAGTTTCCTAGTAACAGTGGCTCCTCTAAACGAATACAGCCATGACTAAAAAATCGTTTTCCCAACAAAAAGGAAGCCTTATTATTAGTGTCATGCAGGTAAACGCCCAAGGGTGTTTTGACATCTACCTTTAAAACACCCAAGGCATTATCGCAACCCGTTGACTGCCGAATCGTAAAGGGGAAATAGTCGGCATTGAATTGAGACCAGTTCAAATTCTCAGTATCCACAACTTTCCCTTCCCTGTCAATGACTTGCATATTTTGCCGATCAAGCCAGGTAGGATCTTTTTTTACTTTAGGCAAAAATTCACCGGTAGCAATACTGGAAGGAACATACCAATAAGGATATAAAACAATTCTTTCCGCCCAGGCAGCAAAAAAAGGCGTGGGAGTGGAAGGCTTTCCAACTACAGCACGCATCGAAAGCGAAACCCTCTCGCCTTCTATAAATTGCACTTCGGCTGCAGCAACATCTACGAAAATAAATTGCGAAAATTCCCAATGATCAATCCAATGATAAACCCTATAAGCATGCTTTAGCCATCGAATAGTATCCGCTAGCAATCGCGAGGGTCGTTTTGCATACTCCCTTTCTTTACTCAAAATTGTGCTGAATAGCGTTTTAGTTTTTGAAGACCTGGGCAAGCGGTAAAATTCAAAATAATCCCGTAAACCACTAGGAGTTTGCACTTTCTCCAGTGCTAAATTCAAGCGCTGATAAACTGCTTTTTCTAGCTCAGCAGCAATAGATTCGTAAACGAGCCAAGGTTTGGAAGGTTTTCCAACCGATAAGGTGTAGGCCATACGAATAGCTAACTGAAAATAATCAGAACTCTTCCAACTGGTATCAAATCGTGATGGAGAGTTTTTTAAAGTAGATAATTGTTTAGATGAGAAATTAACTAATCCTTCCTCCTGATAGCGCAATACAGATTTGATCACCTGCTCTTTAAGTAAAGCAGGTTGAGCATTTAGTATATGAATATACAGGAGTAGGCAACTGAGAAAAAGAAATCTAGTTCGCATGAAATATTCGTTGTGCAAATTTTTGTGCCGACTGCAGAGACCAACCTTGAACTCTTCCGCGCTGAATCAAAAACTTATTATTATTGGGATGATCAACATAGTAATAAAAAACAAACCGCCTGCCCGGATCTTCCCAACCCATCATTTTTCCAAACCGCAGATCGTTTAAAACAAGCGTATCCTGCCATTTTTGTATTGCGTAATAGCCATTTGAAAAACGAACAAGGTGAGCAATATCTTCCCGCGGCTTCAACCCCTGCAGCCATTCATGTTTTTTTGGAGTAGAAGCAAGTTGAATACTGGATGTTGTATCAAATACAGAGCGATACCCTATCAAAAAATCATCTTTTCGCTCAATAATAATATACCAAAGCCAGGTGTTAAAGGGAGTGGGTGTAATTAAATAACGATCATAGTTGATCTGTTTTTCTACTAATGCGCGCTTGACTTCACCCTCAATAATCAACTTATTATTACTTCCATAACTAATATAAAGCAAACAATAGCTTAATACGGCTAGGACAGTTTTTATGCGTTTAGCACGAGAACGCAAAAAGAAAATGATCCAGAAAACACCCAATGCCAGCGGTATTGTCAAAAATGGATCTGCCACAAATAAAACATCAAACGAAACTCGTTGGTGTGCAAAGGGTTCAAACCACGCAGTGCCATACACATTAAACCCATCCAGTAAAACGTGAACTAGCAATTCCACTGAAACAAATGTGAGCCAGAAATTTAGATGGGCCCTGCTCCCCCATTTAGTTCGAGTAATCCCCCATGAAAAAAGGGAGGCTACTAAAACTATAAAGAAAAATGAATGAGTAAACCCCCTGTGTGCTAGTAAATCCTCAGCTGGGTTACACCAAAGCCCAGCGATAAAATCAAAATCAGGAACAGTCTGAAGAAATGCTCCGGCTAACCAGGATCGCTTTCCTAACTTTTTACCAGCCACTAGTTCCCCAACTGCTGCACCTAAAACAATATGTGTCAAGGAGTCCATAGAATCAATAAGGATCTACATCTGGCACAATGACTACTTGACGAAAGGATGGCTTTTGCTGTAACGCCTTCGATAGCGTTCGAATATCAAATCGGCATTGTTCCAGTAAACTCTTTTTTCTTGGCAACTTCAATAAAATTTCAAATCGGAATTGATTACGTACCCTTTCAACTAAAGCAGGTGCCGGACCTAACAAATAACGTTGGTATTTCACTGCTAATTGTCGAGCTAGCTCAGCTGCCGCATTAGACGCAACTGTTGATGAAGAATGGCGGATACTTAGCAAAAGCATTCTGCTAAATGGCGGATAAAAAAATTCTTCCCGTTTAACTAGTTCATCGGAATAAACCTGCTTGTAATCATGTGTAAGAACTTTGGCCAGTAAGGGATGACCAGGGTCCGAAGTTTGTATCAGTACCTCTCCCACTGCATCACGTCGTCCAGCTCGTCCGCTTACTTGTTCCATCAATTGAAAAGCGCGTTCGTTTACCCGAAAATCGGCATGACGCAGCAAGCCATCGGCATCTAATATGCCGACCACATCCACTTTTTCTACATCAATACCTTTAACCACCATTTGCGTACCAACCAGAATATCAATCAATCCCTGTTCAAATTTATTGATCAGTTTAGCGTGTGCATCTTTCCCTTTTACAGAATCAAAATCCATACGAGCCACACGAGCTGTGGGAAATAATTTCGACAATTGCTCCTCTACCTGCTCGGTTCCAAAACTTCTAGCGTGAAATTTATTTCGCCCACACCCTCCACAACGAGTTACCTGCTGGTATCGTGTACCACAATAATGGCAGCATAATACCTCCTCTTGCTTATGAAATGTTAATGATACAGCACAATGTAAACATTGAGGCACCCAGCCACAGGATTTGCAAACCTGATAGGGTGTATACCCTCTTCGGTTTTGAAAAAGTATCACCTGCCTATTATGTTGAATTGCTTTCAAAATCCGTTTCTCCAAAACAGGACTGACCAGCGAAAATGTTTTTGACTGAGAACGAACGGTATTCATATTCACAAGCTGAACACCCGGCATAGCCACATTTCCAAAACGTGTCTGTAATGTAACTAATCCGTATTTCCCGCTGGTTGCATGATAATAAGACTCAATGGATGGAGTTGCACTTCCCAGAATTGTTTTTGCATTAAAAAGTGAGGCCAGATATAAGGCAGTATCCCGGGCATGGTAACGAGGAGCGGGCTCTTGCTGCTTGTATGAAGAATCATGTTCTTCATCACAAACTATCAAACTTAGATTGACAAAAGGTAAGAAAATCGCAGAACGAGTTCCCAAAATCAGGTTGACCCGCTTGGAAGCTACTTGATGCCAGATTTCAACTCGTTCATTCGACGAAAACTTTGAATGATACACCCCCACATATCCGCCAAAATGATGTTGTAGACGACGGATAATTTGTGTAGTAAGTGCAATTTCAGGAAGCAGAAAAAGCACTTGTTTGCCCTTACGCAACTCTTCAGCAATCAGTTCAATATAAATATTTGTTTTGCCACTGGAGGTAACACCATGGAGCAAAACCGCTGAATTTGTTTCAAATTGATGCTTTATACCAGTTAGCGCCTTTTGTTGTGCAGCAGAAAGCTCAAAATCAATCTGTATAGCAGGGGCAGGAACTTCAATTCGATCCACTACTTTTTTTTCTACCACTACGACACCCCGCTCCACTAATGCCTTCAAAACCGCAGGACTTGACTTTGCTTTTTGCAATAAATCCTGCATTGGAATAGACTCTTGTTCTTGATGAAGCTCAAGAATAACATGCAACAACTGTTGTTGCCGTGGTGCCTGCCGAAGAGAGTTAAACAAACTATCTAGATTCTTTTGCTTTGCGTAAAGGGGAAATAAACTAATAAATGAAGCAACTTTTGGCTTATACTTTTGAGTGAGCGACTCCTCCAGCACACAAATATTCTTCAGGAGCAACTGCTGAATAACTGGGTCAATATTTTTTTTTCCAAGAAGTGCCTGCACTTGTTCAATTTGTAATTTTTTCTGCAAGAACAAGGCCTCAGCGACCAAATACTCATCATCACTAAGCTGAGAAAAATCATCCCCTGCTTCAGGATTAAACAGAAGTGTTGTATCACTGGTCAAACGAAAATGTGCAGGCAATGCTGCAGCCATAATCTCTCCTTCTGTACACAAATAATAGTCTGCCATCCATTTCCATAACAGAAGTTGCAAAGAACCCACCAAAGGATGTTGATCTATTACTTGCAAAATTGGTTTTATAGTAGGTCCAACAGTATTGTTGGAATGCAACCGAACTACGATGCCCGTATACCGCTTCTTTTTTCCCAAATTGACTTCCACACGACTTCCCACTAGAACGGTATCTTTCATAGAGGCAGGAACAGCCCAAGTGTAAGTAGCCGGCAATGCGGTAGGAATCAATACATCAGCATACAAAGAGGGGGTGAACATGGGGTTCTAATTTACCACATATTAGTCAGCCTTTCGCTATGAACTAATCCATGAAGCATGGTATGATCTTAATTTCTCCTCCATTAAACGCATGACTCGTGCTTTAAGCTGCGGGAGCTGCTCCAAGGTGTATCCCTCCACATTAATCTCCTCTAAAAAAACAGCCCTGCTTTGTCCCGGCTTAATTGAAGTAGGATGGCTGTAATGCATACGATGGTATGCGTCCAAAAAGAGTAATGGTTTAATTGGAGTACCCGTTTCAATGGCAATACGAAATGCCCCGTCATAAAAAGACTTTAGCGGGGCTGCCGTCATATTAAAAGTGCCTTCAGGAAATACAAATATTGAAACACCCTTTCTAAGAAGTGCTTTCAACCTAGAAACACTAGCTGCCCGATTCTTAGGATCACTACGATCCACTGTAACAATAGCTCGGCGATAAATAAATCCGAACAAGGGTATTTTAGCTGTTTCAGCCCTACCCAATGGTCTAAAATTCTTTCTAATTGATTTAACTAATAAAACAGCATCAATGTAGGAAAGATGATTAGCCACATAGATGTAAGGCTTTTTAAAATCGTGTGATACTTCAAAAATATTACGATGTGGCATCCCCACTAAAAACATCCAGCAATCCGCCCACGCTGTACATAGCCGAATCATATAATTTGCCCCGCGAACAGGACCTCCCCACGAAGCCACAATAAAAAAAGGAAATAAGATGAACATGATAGCCACAAATAAAGCCAATGTGTAAATGACGTATAAAAAGCGAAGAGGGAAAAGCAAGTACTTCATAAGGTAAGGGCATAAAATTAGATGAACTATCCCGTATCACAAGGAAGCTGTAATTTTGCCCCCCATGCAAAATCTGCCCTCCGTTGCCTTTCACACCCTGGGTTGCAAGTTGAACTTCTCAGAAACTTCTGCGTTAGCCCGTCATCTTGAACAAGAGGGTTTTGTACAGAAAAACTTTGAAGAAGAGGCAGATTACTATGTAATTAATACCTGTTCGGTAACCGAGAACGCAGATAAAGAGTGCCGTCAATTAGTAAGAAGAATACAACGCCGCTCCCCCTCCAGTGCTGTAGTAATTACAGGATGCTACGCACAATTAAAACCGAAGGAAATTGCTTCTATTCCCGGTGTTGATCTAGTGTTGGGAGCTGCAGCAAAATTTGAGCTGGCCACCCATTTACAAGCTTTGAAAAAAGGCGACGACACTAAGATCTGCAGCTGCGATATCGATACGGTAGAAAATTTTCATGCTTCCTGGTCAGTTCACCATCGCACACGCACATTCTTGAAAGTACAGGATGGCTGCGACTATAACTGCTCCTTCTGCACAATCCCCATGGCACGCGGGAAAAGCAGAAGTGACAAAATTGTTAATGTGCTGGAAAACGTGAAAGAAATTGCTAACGCAGGTTCTAAAGAGATTATATTAACTGGGGTGAATTTGGGGGACTTCGGAGAAAATGGAGAGAACTTTTTTCAATTGATCAGCGCATTGGAAAATGAAACTACAATTCCACGCTATAGGATATCTTCAATAGAGCCAAATCTACTCTCCGATGATATCATCCGATTTGTGGCGTCGAGCAAACGATTTATGCCCCACTTTCATATTCCGCTGCAAAGTGGCAGTGACCGCATCCTCGGCCTAATGCGAAGAAGATACAAGAGAAAATTATATGCAGACCGAGTCAATTTGATTAAAGCGTTGTTACCCCACGCTAGCATCGGTGTAGATGTGATTGTAGGATTTCCCGGCGAAACAGAGGCTGACTTTCAAGAAACCTATTCATTCCTTGAATCACTTCCTATTACCTATTTACATGTGTTTACGTATTCAGAGCGGGATAACACCTTGGCCGCAACCATGGAGGATATTGTTTCACTTTCTATCAGACAAACACGTAATAAAAAACTAAGACAACTCTCCTACCAAAGGCAAGAGGAGTTTAATCACGAATTCAGCGGAACTACCCGACCCGTTCTTTTTGAAAAAGAAGAAAAAACTTCAATGATGGAGGGATATACCGACAACTATATCCGTATAAAAACACCCTACAAAAAAGATTGGGTGAACCAGATTATGGATTGGAAAATTTAAGTTTAACCTAACTTTACGCCCCTCAGGAACGTTAGCTCAGTTGGTTTAGAGCACTACTTTGACAGAGTAGGGGTCACTGGTTCGAGTCCAGTACGTTCCACTCCTATTCTCAAATAAAAAAAGGGGTTACTTTTGTAACCCCTTGATCTTCAGTGTGGGAGCTGACGGGATCGAACCGCCGACCCTCTGCTTGTAAGGCAGATGCTCTAAACCAGCTGAGCTAAGCTCCCTTAAGAGTGTGCAAAGATAAGAGGTGGATGTAATTTACCAAAGGTATTTTTCAAAAAGAGAAGGCTGGTAACTTTGCACCATGGCTAAGCATACAGCACAACCATTTGAGGATACTGATGTACTGGATTTATCCAAGACAGCCACCGAGAGGGCTTGGAAATTGATAGTATGGAATGATGAAGTGAACACCTTTGACTGGGTTATTCAAGCCTTAATGGAAATTTGCGGACATACCCAGGAGCAAGCGGAACAATGCGCCTTGATTATTCATCATAAAGGAAGCTATGCAGTTTTAGAAGGCGAATATGAAAAATTGCATCAACAGTGTCTCCAAATTTTAGATCGTGGCATTAACGCAACAGTTGAATCTGTAACTGCATAATAAAATCTTAGAATACTCAAATAATTTGGGGCAGCACTAGTTGCAAGGGGTTACTTTCATGGAGTATCAATCAATCTTTTTGAAGTCTCAAAGCGCCTATTGTACTAGAAAACAAGGTATTTTTGCAACCCATGGAACTGAGTAAGAGTTTTGACCACAGCCAAGCTGAATTAAAATGGTATTCCCATTGGATAGAAAAGGGATATTTCCATTCTGAACCTGACGGAAGAGAACCTTTTACCGTGGTTATCCCCCCGCCTAATGTAACAGGTGTCCTGCACATGGGGCATTGCTTGAACAATACCATTCAGGACATTTTGGTACGAAGGGCGCGCATGCAAGGTAAAAATGCTTGTTGGGTACCTGGTACTGACCATGCTTCTATTGCAACAGAAGCAAAAGTGGTGCAATTGCTACGTGAAAAAGGAATTGCTAAATCATCATTGAGTCGTGATGCATTTTTAAGACATGCTTGGGATTGGAAAGAAAAATATGGCGGCATCATATTGGAACAATTGAAAAAAATTGGATGCAGTCTTGATTGGGAGCGTACCCATTTCACAATGGATCCCACTTACTACCAAACCGTAATTGGTGTTTTTATAGAGCTATATCAAAAGGGCTATATCTATAGGGGCAAACGGATGATTAATTGGGACACAAAGGCAAAAACTGCACTGAGTGACGAAGAGGTTATTCGAAAAGAAACAACCCAAAAATTATATCATCTACGCTACAAGCTTGAGGGCAT
>CAINBK010000059.1:0-4923 GCA_903846615.1 uncultured Bacteroidota bacterium | reverse complement strand
TTCAAGGTTAAGATCTGATCGCGTAAGATAACCTGGTCGATTTGGTTCCAGGAATAGGAGCGAGCAGGGAAAGTATTGAACTTAACATTGTCAGAGAAAAAAATTATAGTGATTGGACGAAGGGCCTGCACAAATAGATAAGTGATAAAAGCCATTCCAATACCAGGTAGCCAGTAAAAGTTTGCCAACCAGTTGATGGCGAAGGAAAGCCCAAGCACCAGCAGTAACATTGACAGATTATCGAGTGGGGTAAGCTTTCTCTTCTTCCAGGTGTAAGAAAAAAGTACTAACGAAAAAAAGGGAAGTGTTAGTTGTGCAACTTCCTCCCATTGATCAGCGAAGACTAATAGATAAAAAAGAAATACCGCATTTATTAATAGCAGTAATAATTGCAATCCTTTGACCAGTTGCTTGCTGCCCGATTGAAGAGTAAATATAAAAAGAGCTTTGTCCTCCACGGGAAATTAGGTTTCATTTAAAATCAAATCATGCAAACTTCGTAAGCCAATTGCTTTATTGCTGGTAAAGCCTTCTGCGTATTCAACACCTATACGTTTACCCAAAAGTCTTGCTCTTGCTATGATGGCGTCTAGAAAACCCTTTTTTGAGATGTAGGTTTCAGGCTCTTCTTGTTGGGAATTTGGATTATGAAACTGAGTTCCGTACGCTTGAATTGCTTTCATACGTTGTTCAAATACGGGACTTATATCCACTATAAAATCAGGCTCTTGAAAACGATCTTGAATATAGTGAAGAACATAGGAGGGGCGCCAGCGTGTTTGTGAAGTGTTATTCTGGTCTACTGTTTTTATTTTTTCAAGTCCAGCTAAAAAACAACTGTCTGTTACAAGCTGGCCTGCTTTACCATGATCCGGATGACGATCCTGCGTTGCATTAGCCAATACAATAGTGGGCTGGTATTTTCGTATAGCTTGAATTAATTGCAGTTGATGCGTCTCATCATTTTGAATAAATCCGTCTCTCATCCTGAGATTTTCACGCCCGTGAACACCCATGATCATGGCGGCGGCAGCAGCTTCTTGATAGCGGGTTTGTATAGTTCCGCGGGTTCCCAGTTCGCCCTCCGTAAGATCGAGAATGGCCACTCGTTTACCGGATTTGATCTCTTGTATAAGCGTGCCTGAGCAGCTCAACTCTACATCATCCGGATGTACGCCTATAGCCAGGATATCAACTTTCATAAAATAAGTTTAGCGTCTGTAAGGATTATTATACCAAGTTCCATCAATTTCTCGAATAATACTCTCTATATCTCGATCCGTTCTGTTTTTAGCTAAGTCCCAATCTTGTTTCAGGTTACCCCCAAAGAAAAATGCAATGGTTTGATAAAGTCGGGCATTGAGGCTGCCCTTGAATTCTTGCAGGATTTCGTAGCAATTATTACCAGTTTGTCGATTGATTAACTTCATTAATATTTTCCCCTGGTATACCGAAAGATTGGTTAGAGGTTCAGTAAACTGATTACGAAGTTCCTTTTCACGATCCTTTATTGCTTCTTTTCTTTTTCGTTTGGAATCGACACCTTCCAGTTGAACATTGATTTGATTGATAGTGGTGCCAGCAACTCTGGCATATGGGTAAGTGACATAAACTGCATTTCGCAAGCGGTTCCATGCTTCCACATGTTTACGCAATTGTTCAGGCGATAGGTTTGATATCCAAACCATGTCTTCCTCTCTATAGCTCATTATTTCATTTCGATACCAAATGGCAGGTACCAGAACAGTGTCATTTGGCCCCCATCTTTTCATGATCTCTGTTAGGGGAGGAACCGGTTTAATTGAATCAGCTTCAGGAAAGAGTGGTTGTTGTTGACCCGCCAGATTATATTGAAACAGGAGGCCTGCTACAAGAAGAAATAATAAAGGCTTTTTTTGCAACATGTAATTAAGAAGACGTGGTGACTGTTTGATTTTTTCTTATCCGATTAATCATACTCAGCAGCAGTCCAATGGCAGTTAACCAAACGCCATACCATAGCACTTTAATAAAGGGGTATCGGTAGGCCTTCAACGTCACATATTTTAATAAGGCATCACTTTCTTTGATTCCCAAACGAACGGTACCTTTTGCATCTGCCTCTTGTATTTGTAGGATCAATCCCTCTGAAACTAACGTGTCTGATAAGCTGATCCATTGCCCTTTTACAAAGGCGGCACGTCCTACTATTGAATAGTTGGTGCCAGTTTTTGATTGTACGCGAATGGGCACTTCAAATAATTTACCTTTTTCTCCAAAGAGCTCTTTAGGTAAATTATTTCTGGCTTGAATCGTATCAATAGTCATGAAGCCGTTTGCATAGAAAAGCGTGTCACCTTGTTTTTGCAAATACGTTTTGAATACGGCGGTATCTTTTTGATTTTCAGGATCCGGTATCGAGGTGATGTAGGTGAATACATCATGATCCCAATAATGTCTGGCATCTGGATTAGCCATTAGTCCCTGGTTCCCCTTGTAGTTCACAAAAGCGTTTGGTGTTAAAACAAATTCTTCCTTTTCTTTTTGGTTCTTGAATTCTATTTTATAAAACCATAACTGTTTCTTGGGATGTGCAGAATCTTTTAAATAAGTTAACGTGTAATTACCCATCGTAACAGGGAGCCCTTGTACCAATGTTAAATTTTCACGTGGATTTTCTCCCTCACCCAGAGGAGCCGGAATGCCATTTATATTATTTGATATAACCTCTTTGTTCGCGGAGGACAGAAGAATTCCTGTTAGTACCAGCCCAAAACCTACGTGCGCAATAGATCCGCCGGCTTCCCTAATTTTTCCTTTTGCACCCAGCCAGATATAGCTTGCATTGGCAATAACGGTATAGAAACTTAAAAGAATCGTGAGCGTAATTGAGTATTGAAAAACAGGGCCCTTTTTTTCATAATTCACTTCTCCAAAAACAAGAAATAAAGTGCCTGCTACTATCGACAATAGAACAGGAATTAGCATTTTTTTCCAGAAATAAGATTGGGAAGTTGCTTTATACTTAAGGTAATGGCTAATGGCAGTAAGTATAGCAAGAATTAGGGCTACATAAAGTTGTATGCTGTTGTAGGAGAACTCCACGTCCTCGGGTGGAGCTAGGGTAGTGCCGAAAATTTTATTGAAAACAGGTAATGAAGTTTGGCCGCTTATTACTATTGCCGAAAGAAAGAATACAAGCGATCCAATGAACATCCAAAACTCACGACTGCTGATCTCTTCCTCTTTTTGAATGGTGGGAATTTTTTTAAATGAGCGGAAAAAGAAAAAAAGTGAGGGAGTAGTAAACACAAGCAGAAAGGCTAGCAATTGCCAGTTCATCCCTAAATCTGTAAATGCATGAACAGACGTTTCTCCCAGTATTCCGCTTCTGGTTAAAAAAGTAGAATATAGAATAAAAAGGAAGGTTAGAATAAAGAATAAGTAGGTGGCTCTTAATGAATGGCCAGTAGCTCGATAGATTAGCAAGGTGTGTAGTCCTGCAACACCTGTCATCCAGGGAACCAGTGATGCATTTTCAACGGGATCCCAAGCCCAATAGCCTCCAAAGCTGAGCGATTCATAGGCCCACATTCCTCCCATCATTATACCTACACCTAATACGGCTGTGGAAAATAGTGACCAAGGGAGTGCGTATCGGGTCCATTCTCCAAAGTTTTTGGTCCATAAACCTGCAATCGCGTAAGCAAAGGGGATTAGGGTTGAAGCAAAACCCATGAACAATACAGGTGGATGAATTACCATCCAATAATTCTGCAAAAGCGGATTTAGATCATTGCCATCTTTTATGGAAGAAAGATAATCTGGGCGAAGTGATTGCGCTACATCAAAATTGAGATGAAGAGCGGGGGCATTATCCAAGACACCACTGTCTCGCAGTAAAATAAATGGGTTTGATCCCATTTTCCAGCCAGCTATGTACAATCCCATTACCATCGTGGAGAGCGCGAACTGAGCAAAACTAACAGTGGTCATCACCGGAGATTCCCAAGTACCGGCTCTGCGAATTAACAGTAACCCAAGTATTGACTGACAAAGACTCCAAAGAAGAAAACTGCCCTCTTGGCCTTCCCAAAAACAAGCGAGTAAATATTTGAACTCCAATGAGCGACTGCTATGTTTCCAAGCATAGTGATATTCAAATAAGTGATTTTGTATTATATAAAAAAGAATGCTGAATATCGCTATAATGGAAAATGCTTGGATACTAAAAGATATTCTTCCCAATTTTTTCCAGTTGTTCTTTTCTGACAATTCATTATGTCGAGTAGCAAAAAAGTAGGAGAGGGTGGACAGTCCAGCACTGATCAGCGATAGGATGATAAATAAGTGACCAAGTTGACCGGGTAAAAGATTTTCGCCAATGTATTTCATGGGGCCTTTAAGCTTAAGGTGCAGTTCTGGGATCAGGTACGTTGCCGGGATGTTTTAATCCTTTAGCCTCCTCTTCTTTGTATTTAGAAGGGCATTTTGTTTGAATTTCCTCGCATTGGAATGTTCCGTCCTTGTAGCGTCCTTTTAATACTAAGCGCTCACTCATTTCCAGGTTTTCGGGTTTGGCATTATTGTAAACTACAGGTACAGAAAATCCTAACGAATCAACTGCCGTAAATCGCAGATAGTTCGGATTTTTAATAGCATCATATTCCAAGGGAGCTGTTTTGTCCAATTTGGCCATCAAGTGGACAAATTTTCCTGGCTTGGACATGGCTGTACCAATCGTGTCATAGGTACTTGTGGTGTTTGTAAAGCTGATCAAAACGCCGATTGATACGGCAATTAAAACCAGTAAAACAAGGTGTATTTTTTTCATACCAAAAAATAATGGTGCAAAGTTAGTTCAAACTACGTGGGCACAGGGAACTATCTAGTTAATTGATACAAAATAAAAAGCTAGTTCCTGTATATTTGCAAAACTAACAC
>CAINBK010000058.1:0-1612 GCA_903846615.1 uncultured Bacteroidota bacterium | reverse complement strand
GACTTCATCCCAAAGCGCCAATTTAATTTCAGTAATTTTCGGTGCACCAGCCGCATTAATTGGTGATAGAACAGCAGAACCACCAATTATCGATAGGCTAAGTACAAGAGTTAATAGTCTTGACTTCATTAATTTTTCCTCTTTTTTCTGCATAAAAGCCAACGGAAATTCCAGGGCTTGGGGAGACCTTACGCCCAAAACTTTGTTTAACAGAAGGTTTACAGATAACGTTACAAACCCGTTATAATTCGTGGTCCGCCGCGTCACCTCCTCACTCCCTGCCGATCCCCCTCCAAACCCACGAAAAAGCGCATTTAGACCGAAGGTGGAACATTTCTAAGCAGGTGTAGCCTTCACAGATGCCGGAAACCACGCAAAACATAGATTTTTCGGAACAACAGAAGAGAATTATTCGAACGCTTAGCGCCGCGCAAGTGTTTAACGGCGTTGGCATAGCGGGAACCGTTGCTGCGGGCTCCCTACTTGTTACTTCAATTTCTGAATCTGAATCTCTGGCTGGTCTTGCCCAAACAACTACGGTATTAGGTGCTGCGATGATGGCGCTTCCTTTGGCAAAACTTACGCAAAAAGGCGGTCGCCGACTATCGTTAATGATTGGTTATTCGGTAGGAATAGTCGGTTCTATTCTCGCCATTCTTGGTGGTACCCATAAAATTTTATTTTTAATGTTAACTGGGACTTTCTTGGTTGGAGCAGCTTCTGCGTCCGGATACCAAGCAAGATTTGCGGCGATTGATCTAGCAAGCAGTGAGAATCGATCAAAGAATCTATCTATTGTTGTGTGGGGTTCAACGGTTGGCGCAGTTGCCGGACCAAACTTGATGCAACCTGCTGGGAATTTCTCGCACCTTCTGAATCTTCCACGACTAGTTGGACCTTACATGATTGCAGGAGTAAGCCTGTCTTTAGCCACGATAGTCATTTTCTTTTTCCTCAAACCAGATCCATATCTAACTGCGAACCTATCTTCTGACGGTGTTACACAGAAAAAACATGAAACAACTCGAGCTGCGCTAAAACACATCCGCACGATCCCAAACGCACTATTTGCAGTTGCAGCAATTGGTGTCGGTCACTTGGCAATGGTTTCAATAATGGTGATGACTCCAGTTCACATGTCTCACATGGATGTCGCTCTATCTGTTATTGGCTTAGTTATTAGCGTTCACGTTCTTGGGATGTACGCCTTCTCCCCTATTGTTGGAGCGCTCAGCGATAAGTTGGGTCGTGTTCGCGTTATCCAAATTGGAATTTTGATTCTTATCGCTGCAGCAACTCTTGCTGGATTGGCCCCTGATATGCAGACCATTCCACTTGGATTTGCCACTGAAAATAATGCTGCTGTTAAGTTTAGCTGGACAAACCCCGATTATGATTTTGCATCCGGAGTCAGTAGTCAGGATGTGAATTATACCCTTGAAATTGATGTAGCAGGACAAAGCTTTAATGGTGCCAATAAAAAGGCTGTGTCTATCAGCAAAGAGCTGAGTGTTTCTTATACACAAAAAGAATTCAACATCATCCTCAGCGACCTTCAGCTGAAGTTGAATAGTCCGGCTGCTGTTGAAGTTCGTATTACTGCTTCTCTGGG
>CAINBK010000057.1:0-21130 GCA_903846615.1 uncultured Bacteroidota bacterium | reverse complement strand
GGACGCCCAAGAGACCAAATATTTTATAGCAATCGTTTGCATAGTTGTTCTAGTTTGTGCTATTATAATAACTTTTACTTGGATTTTTTTTAAATATAAAAGCTCAATTTTTACACTTCAACAAAAAATTGGAATTAGCCATATTGCAACTTTAGAATACGAAAGAGAGAGAATAGCAGCAGATCTACACGATGAAATTGGCCCTACGTTAGCTGCCATCAAGATGCGGATTGAGTTGATGGAATCAAACCAAAATAAAGTCCAAAGTACAATAAAACCACTAAGTCCATTGGTAAATGATACAATAAGTAAACTAAGTGCGATTTCAAAAAACTTGGTGCCTACATCTCTAAAATCACTTGGGTTAGTACAAACAATAAATCAGTTGATTGAAAATTTTGAATCCAATCAAACAGCAAATATTAATTTTACCACAAACTATACGAAATGCGTGGGTATTGAAATTGAGTTACAGCTATACAGAATAGTCCAAGAAGCCATACACAATGCAATAAAACATGCAAATGCAACTCAAATTGATATCAAATTACATTTATTAAAAACTGAATTGACTCTTTTGATAAGCGACAATGGTAGTGGAATGGAGGTAAATAATATTAAGTCAACAGCAGGAAATGGATTAAAAAGTTTAAAAAATAGAGCATTAATAATTGGAGGCGAATTCAATATTCATTCAAAGCCTGGTAAAGGCACTCAGTTACAATTTGAAATTCCACTAAATGCTTAAAAAAATTAAAATAGTTGTTGCTGATGACCATGAAATTTACAGAGAGGGGTTAAGGGCAATGCTAGAAAACGAGGAGGATATAGAGCTAATCGGAGAAGCTGGTGATGGGCATCAATTGATTGATTTATTTGCAAATAATCGCCCAGATTTAGCTATTGTAGATATAAAGATGCCAGGGATGGATGGCATTGAAGTCACTAAAGAGTTAAAAACAAACTACAACGATGCTAAAATTATTGCCCTTACAATGTTTAATAATGATTTTCTTTTATCAGAAATGTTAAATGCAAACACCAATGGGTATTTATTAAAAACAGCTACGCGAGAAGAAATATTAAATGCTATTAAAGTGGTTTATGAGGGGGGCGTGTTCTATTGCAGAGAAACGGCCGCAAAATTGAAAAAACATTTTAACCAATTAAAAGTAAACAATTATACAGATGAAAACCAGGCGACTTTTACACCGCGTGAAATAGAAATAATAAATCTTATTTGCCAACAATTAACAACTAAAGAAATTGCAACTCAATTAAATGTAAGTGATAGAACAGTTGATAGTCACAGAAATTTAATTCTTCAAAAAATTGATGCAAAGAATATGGTAGGAATAGTTTTATACGCAATTAAACATGGGCTATTTAAACTGTAATTACTTCTTTCGAGTATCAATAATATATTGAATTTTCCAGCCAGCTGTAGTTTGTACTAAACAAAAAGCATTTACTCCGCTATGACTAAAAGCGCCATTATAGTAAAAACGGTATGGCGTCCACACAAAGGCTAATGGCAAATCAACTTTGACAGCATCAAATTCAATTATTTCATTTAGAGCCCCAGCTTTTTGCCTGCCTATCGAAGTGACAAACTTACCTACCGATTCCTGTCGCACAATACTTTGATTATCGTTAGATGTAATAACAGTTTGCATAATTGCCTCGGACATAAAAACAGAAGCTACCGTATTGGAATCGGCATCCTGCATACCCTTAAAAAGTTTATTGACTACAGCCTGAACTTCTTCCTTATGATTTTGAGCAACTGCGGGAAAAACAGTAATTAGAAAAAAAGAAAGAAAAATATATTTCATTACAGATAGAATTGTAATTAAGGCCTACTTAAACCTCGCAAGTAAGAGACGTGTGAAACTAAAGCATACCGCATGCGAGGATACTCGATATAAGGTATTTCAAATTGAGCACAAGTGTCGCGTATAATTTTACTGATAGCTGGGTAATGGATATGAGAAATTCGAGGAAACAAATGATGCTCAATTTGAAAATTTAAGCCACCTAACCACCATGAAATAAACCGATTATGTGTTGCAAAATTTGCTGTTGTCTTCAATTGATGAATAGCCCATTCTTCTTCAATAGGCATTGTCTTTTTTTCAGAAGATATAAACGAGGTGTCAGACACAGTATGCGCCAGCTGAAATACAATACTCAAAACAAAGCCCGTAAATAAACCAAATGCTAAAAAACCAATTAACCATGACTTAAAACCAACAATAGAAACTGGAATGATTATAAAAAGAAGAAAATGAGTTAATTTAAAAAACCAAAAAGAGAGATGATCCTGTATTTTCATTGGCTTTAAAGGAACTTCTCCAATCTTTTTTGTAAAGTATTTTTTATAATCGGTGAAAAATATCCACCATAAGTAAAGGAGAGAGTAAGCAGCCCAAAAATACCAATGCTGAAATCGATGTATTTTATAATGCGTTTGCGAATCGCATAGTCTTAATAGTGGTCTTGCCTCAATATCATCATCTACCCCATCAATATTCGTATATGTATGGTGAATTATGTTATGCTTTGTTTTCCACATAAAATTATTTGCACCTAACATATTTAAGGTAAGCCCAGCTAATTTGTTAACCCAACTGCGACTACTAAAAGAACCGTGAATTCCATCATGCATAATATTAAATCCCACAGCAGCAGTAAGGACTCCTAAAATCAAGCACTCAAAAATTGCCCAAAGAAGAGCCGGGGTGAAAAAAACTAGATGGACATAGACAGTAAAATAACTAGCTAAAAGAATTAGCGCCTTACTGTAAAGCTTCCAATTTCCAGTACTTTTTAACTGGCGAGATTCAAAGTAATCAGCTATACGTTTTTTTAGCTCAGTATGAAAGGACTCCACAGAAAGCACTTTCGCGCCCTCTAATTGCTTCGACTTACTGCCCTTAAACTTAGGTAGTTGCATTTTTAAAGGTTGATTTTCATAAAGATAACTTTTCTATTGCTATAAAAATGCTAAGATTAATTTATTATTAATTCTAGATAAGAAAAGAGAATTGCTTAGTATAGAACGGTTTGTTGAACTATTTTTACCCCAAATTCTACACGTATGAAAAAAATAGTATTGATAGTAGCTGCTCTCTTCACTATTGGAACTGCTACTACACAAGTAGTGCTCAAAAACAAACAATACAAAAACAAGAGTAAGGACCGCTTTTCTGTAAAAGAAAACGTTGTTTACTACGATGGCAAAGCACTTGCCAAGTATCAAGCAAAAACATACTCGTTAGACAATGGAGAATTAGTTGAAGAATACAATCTATTAATGGTTGACAATAAAGTAGATAATAAGCAAATTATTGGAGACTTAATCGATTTTGTATCCGACAGACACAAAGGAGCTGAGGTAGAAGTAGAGATCGATGCCAACGGTAGCGACTTTAAGCTATAACCAATTTAATAGTTCGAGTAAATAAGATATGAGAAGCCGCTAGAGGGTGGATGTTCATAATGAACGTTCACCCTTTTTACATAAAAAAGTAAAAAAAGATAATCATTTGCATCCGGCGCAAGCCTTCGGATCTCCCAATTTGACGACCTGAACCATCATAGATTCGATCTCCATCGATACGACCAATCTGGCGTCCACTTCCATCATATAACCGCTCTCCTTCAAAACGGCCCATTTGTCGGCCCGACCCATCATAGATTCTTTCACTATCAATTCTGCCGATTTGTCTCCCAGATCCGTCATAGATACGCTGTGACTCGACGCGTCCAATTTGACTACCACTAGCACTATAATATCGCTCTCCATCTACACGTCCAATTTGGCTTCCCGATCCATCATATAATCGTTGAGACATACAGAGTAAAGAATTGAATAATAAAATAAATAGGAGTGTAGTAAACTTATACATGGCAAGCTGATATGGAAAGTTAATTAGTTTTTGTAAATTTCAAGTCACGAAATTCCTAACATGATAAAATTTTTTCAGGTTCGTTATTTAAATGTGCTATTTCTTTTTTTGACTCTTTATATTAATTACGCCTCAGTAACCGGAGGCTTGGGGGGAAAGTCTATTCGCGAATTGTCAGATAAGTACGACAATTTATTTACGCCTGCTCCGCAAACATTTGGAATATGGAGTATTATTTATACGCTGCTATTAATTACTATAATTCGCCAACTTTTTGTCCAGCAAACAAGCTCGAATAAAATTTATTATTATTTCATTATCAGTTGCGTTTTGAATGGGGCATGGATAGTGGCCTGGCAACTGGAGTTTATCTCCCTTTCACTTGTCATTATGCTAGGTCTACTATTTATACTTTCTAAAATAACCCAGAATCAGCACTCACAAACACCGCTTATTGAAAAAATCACCTTTGGAATTTATTTGGGATGGATCTGTATAGCAACCATTGCTAATGCCACAACACAGCTAGTTGCTTTAGAACTATCGGTTTCATTTGAACTTCAGCGACAGCTAACACAAGTTATCATTGTACTCGGTACGGGAATTACATTATGGGTTGCCTTCACGCTAAAAAATTGGGCAATTCTACTCCCCGTAGTTTGGGCATTCTATGGAATTTACATAAAGAGAATTACGGATCAACCAACCATCGCTATCGTTGCAGCTGGCAGTGCCATATTTATTGCACTAACCTCAACCCTGCAGTTAATAAAGACTAAACAGAAATAGTATTTGCTTTTGGAACCAACCCATAATTGACCGCCGACCATTTATCATTTTGTTTTGCTCAAGCCGGGATAATAAAGGAGTTTTGCATCCGCATGCAAAAACTAATTTATCTCTTCCTTCTCTTCTTACTAATCCCGATACTTGCAAATACGCAGCAAGGAATACTTCTCCGTAAAGCGGCAGCAGTCCGTACAGCACAGGCGCCAAAAATTGATGGCAAAATTGCAGATTCAGTATGGCAACAGGCCAGCCCCCTAACTGATTTTATCATTAACTCTCCAGACTTTGGAAAACCATCAAAGCTTATTACTAAAGTATGGGTCCTCTATGATGATGTTGCCTTGTATATCGCAGCTAAATTAGA
This sequence comes from uncultured Bacteroidota bacterium, assembly GCA_903846615.1. Classification (GTDB taxonomy): domain Bacteria; phylum Bacteroidota; class Bacteroidia; order Chitinophagales; family Chitinophagaceae; genus JJ008. The sequence continues at coordinate 16,066 of CAINBK010000057.1, read as the reverse complement.
GGACGACCCCAAACTGATTCGAAAGCAACTAACTGCTCGAGATGGAGAACAACGGCAAGACGTGGACTATTTTTCAGCATATATTGATACCTATAATGATAATCAAAATGGTTTTCAGTTTGCAGTAACCAGTCGAAATGTTCAATCGGATGGACGACTTTCCCCCTCCAGTCAAAGCCAATTTGGACCTCCGAGCGATTACAGCTGGGATGCAGTTTGGGAGAGTAATGTTCAATTTACTACTGATGGATGGACCCTTGAAATGCGAATTCCATACATATCGTTGCGCTTTTCTAAAGCAATTGAACAATCCTGGGGAATCAATTTTCAACGCTTTAGTAGAAGAATGAATGAGAGCAGTTACTGGAATTCTATTGATCCAAATGAAGCAGGCTTTGTAAATCAATTTGGAGATTTAATAGGAATCAGTGGGATTGAACCACCCCTTCGCCTCTCCGTTTTACCCTACGTAACGGCAGGTTTTAGAAATACGCCGACTAATAAAGGAGTTGTAAAAGAAACACTTCGGAACGGAGGCATGGATTTAAAGTGGGGAGTAAACGAGAGTTTTACATTAGATGCAACCCTTGTACCTGATTTTGGACAAGTAATTTCAGACAATGTTATCCTGAATCTTTCTCCATTCGAAGTACGTTTTCAAGAAAACAGACCTTTTTTCACAGAGGGGACAGAACTATTTAATAAAGCGGGACTATTTTACAGTAGACGAATTGGTCTTACCCCGCGTGGTTATTGGGGAATAAAAAATCAAGTGACCAATGACCCCAACCTAAAAATTATCAATAATCCAGGTGTAACTCAGCTAATTAATGCTTCCAAGTTTTCAGGGCGCAATAAAAAGAATTTGGGCATCGCAGTCTTTAATGCGGTGAGTGCCCCCATGTTTGCAACAATTGAAAACACTTTAACAGGAGAAAGAGAGAATATTGAAACAGAGCCCCTGACTAACTACAACCTAATTGTACTAGATCAGGCACTTAAAGGACGTTCGTCTGTAACATTTACTAATACTAATGTAGTACGAAGCGGAACCGCACGCGATGCGAATGTTTCCGCGTTGGACTTTGCCTTATTTGATAAGAATAATCGCTATTCCATAGCTGGAACAGCACGATACAGCACCATTAAAAGCCAGGACCCTTATGATGGTTTTACTACTCGATTGAGTTTTAGGAAAGTAAGCGGTAAAGTACAGTTCAGTTTGACACAAAGTATTGAATCAGATCGCTATGATCCAAATGACCTAGGTTTTTTACAAGCTCCTAACGAAGTCAATACCATTTTAAATGCCAGCTATAGTCAATTCACTCCTACAAAAAAATTCTTGAGTTACCGATATAGCATTAAAGCTTCGAATTCATATTTATACAAACCATTGGCATGGCGTGAAGTAAATATTGGCGCATCTGCCTTTTATTTTCTACGAAATTTCTGGGATATCAGTTTTAATTATGAAGCAAAACCTACTTGGCAAAACGACTTTTTTGAACTGCGCACTCCGGGGAGAGTAGTACGATCAATGCCATGGCACTATGTAGGATTTTCAGGAAGCACAGATAGTCGAAAAAAGTTTTTTATCAGCGCAGAGGGCGGCTATGCAACAACGCCTGCATTTAACAATGCTGAGTTTGTTCGATACGAATTTTCATTTCGTTATCGATTCAATGATTGGTTTAGTCTCACACTCGGCAGTGAAGGAAGTCGGGATATGGGAAATGTTGGCTATGCTTTTCGACGAGAAACGAATGGAGAACCTATTATTGGTTGGCGAGATGTTTATCAACATACCACGCTCTTGACAGGTCTGCTAAATTTTACACCCCGCATGTTCCTTACGTTAAGGGCTAGACACTATTGGAGTCAAGTTACTTATGAAAAATTCTTTAATGTAGACGCTAAGGGATATTGGATAAGCCGACCCTTTATTGCAGGAGTTGATAATAATTACAATGCTTACAACCTAGACGTGTTCTATACCTGGGACTTTATGTATGGCAGCAGATTGATTATTGGCTGGAAAAACTGGATGCCGCTGGATTACACCATTGATGGTAGTCGTTTTCAGACGTATGGTAAAAATTTAGGACAAGTATTTAATATACAACAGGGAAAAGAGTTGACTGCAAGACTTATTTATTTCCTGGATTACCAGAAATTAAAAAAAAGAAATAAGTCTCAATCGGTGCAATAGTGATTAAAAATTTCGGTAGGCCCCGCTTAAGTATATGTTTGCCTCAGTTTCTGTGAATGCCGATTGATCTTTATCGTAATGAAGGGTCTTGCCAGGAAATCTTCCAGCAATAACACCCAATAATATAGTTTCAGTTAATTGCGCAGCATAAGTAAATGGAGCAGAACAATCAGCCTTCCCTAAACACGCATTGATAAACTCATGATAATGAAGTGGGGACTCTTTTCCATAATCACGAATGGGTTGACCTAAACTGCCTTCCGGGTCAAACTGCTTAATATCGTACTCGGCAATTGAATTGTCAACCAATAAGCGAGGCAATTGCATAAAGTGCGGTAATAATAACCGCTTTCCGTTTTCTCCAATGAAAATAGCTCCCTGATCAGGAAGCGAAACTCCGGTAGGCAGCTTTAATTCAGGTGAATCATCAGGTCCTTCTACCCCATCATACCAAACCCATTCAAAGACCGGTGTTGTGTAGGCAGTTCCTTCAAAAGTGTAGTGCACGATATTTCGCTCTGGATACCCAAAGCCAGTAGAAGGACGGCAGTTATTGACAATGGTGCTGGGTACACCCAGTTCCAATGCGTTGTAAGGCGTATCAAAAATATGAACCCCCATATCGCCCAATGTGGCACACCCATAATCAACCAGCTTTCTCCAATTACCAGGATGGTAATAGCCTTTTTTATAAGGTCTTTCAGGAGAAGTGCCCAGCCATAAATTCCAATCTAACGTGGATGGTATAGTATCGCTTCCCTCGGGAGCTATGCCATTATAGCCCCAGTTTTTATTGGACCAGGCAATCACTTTACTCACTTTCCCAATCAATCCACCGCGTATCAACTGTGTTGCTAATTTATAGTCATAAAAAGAATGAACCTGAATTCCCATTTGAGTAACGAGTCTCTTTTTCTCAGCAACACGGCGCATTTCTCTTGATTCAGCCACATAATGCGTCAAAGGCTTTTGACAGTATACGGCTTTCCCATGTTTCATCGCCAAAAGCGAAGCGGGTGCGTGGGTATGATCAGGAGTAGAAACAACTACTGCATCAATTTTTCGATGCATTTTTTTGAAGAGCAACCGATAATCACTAAATACTTTGGCATTCGGGAAAAGCTTTTGTGCAGCAGCTAAATAATTTTGATCCACATCGCATAGTGCAACCACCTCAACCTGAGCATGCGTAGCAATCGCTTTTAAATCCTCTAGTCCCATATTTCCCACGCCGATATGTGCGGTACGAACAACTGATTTGCTTATACCGCGTGACCATAAGGACATCGGAAATAGAGAGGCACCAAGCGCCATAGTTGATATTTTTACGAACTCTCGTTTATGCATATTAAAGGGGCTTAATTCGAATATTTCTAAACCATAAAGAACTTCCATGATCTTGAAATCCAATATATCCTTTCTTGAATTTACCATAATCGGGAGATAACCCCCACTTTCCACTTGATTTTTTAGCTACCCAATCAGCAGACCAGGGAGTAAATCGTACAATCAATTTTCCATTCAGCCAATGTTGCACTTCCTTCTCCGTAAAAATTATACGTGTTTCATTCCATTCCCCGGCAGGTCGCGTAGCTTTTTGTGTAGCATCAGGTGGATACATTGCGTAATCAGCTCCGGTGGACTGCAAGGGTTGCAGTTTATGTGGATCTACGACTACTCCAATACTTTTATTATAAGCGGTAATATCATGAAAATCGGTGTAGTGCTCGTCATCAATTAATTGATACTCGGGTGCCACTTCGGGTATACCTCTATACCCTTCCGCAATATGATAGAAAATTCCGCTATTACCACCAGGAGGAATTTTCCATTCTACCACTAATTCAAAATTATCGAACTCCTGAGCACCATATATGATATCACGACTTCCTTTATAATCATAATCTTTTTCCAAAATCATTTTTGTGCTGAAAGTCATTTCCCCATTCACAACGCCCCAACCTGGAGGCAGTGCCTTTCCATTATAAGCGCGCCATCCCTCTAAAGACTTTCCATCAAATAGTTGAATCCATTGATTACTGGTTGCATTTTTTTTAGAAGTATGAAAACTAGTAATTAATAAAAAAGGGATAAATAGCAGAGCAATTCGATTCATATTACAATTCTTTTATTTTCAAATTACGCCAACGAACTTTAATACCTCCACCAGAGTGTATTTGCAGGGCAATCCCTCCTTCGCCAGCCGCGATTTTATCATCCTGGAGTTGAATCATCTCATGGCCGTTTAAAAAGGTAGTAACCTTATCCCCTATTACCTGAATCTTAAGGTTATTCCATTCACCCATTTTTAAATACTTTTCTTTTTCTGGTACTGGTTTAATCAACCAGCCACGCCCATACGATTCATAAATTCCACCTGTGTGTTGTCCAGTTGGCGCTACTTCTACCTGCCATCCTTTAATGATTGTTCCATTTACAGTAGAACGAAAAAATACGCCACTATTACCATTAGCCTCCTGCTTGAATTCTAGTTTCAGAACAAAGTCCTTGTAGGACTTTAAAGTTGACAGATACCCATATTCTTTATCTGGCCCGCTTTCACAGATTAATTCTCCATTTTCTACATACCACTTTTCGGTTCCATGAATCTGCCAGCCTGAAATATTCTTTCCATTAAACAAACTAGATTGAGCTGCAACTGAGGATAGTGTCAGCCATATCGCTAAAGAAAATAGAAAATGAACCGGGATTTTTTTCATAAAAGAAAGTTAAGGAAAGATTTTAGAGTAAATATGTAACTTGACGCCTTAAACTAAAGTATTTAATAAGGGTCTGACTCTCTATAAAATGTAAGCATGAAACCAATTACCCTCCTGCCAACCCTTTTTATAGCAGCAATTCTAACAATCAACGGCCTTGGCTGCAAAAAAAATAATAGTGCAGAGGACTCCTACTTGGCTATCAAAACTAAGTTTGGGTCTAGAATAGATCCTGCTAATCTCGCCAATTATGCTAGTCAAGGCAAACCTGCTTATATTCTGAAAGACAACACTGCCGGCAATAATATTACCAACGCAAAAGCCACACTGGGCAGGGTTTTATTTTACGATAAGCAGCTAAGCATAAACAATACTGTTTCATGTGGAAGTTGTCATCTCCAAAAGTTTGCTTTTGGAGACACCGCATTAGCAAGCCTAGGAGTTGAGAACGGAAGAACAGGACGGCACTCGATGCGATTAATTAATGCCCGCTTCAGCAACGAAGCCAAATTTTTCTGGGACGAAAGAGCCGCTACGCTAGAGCAGCAAACTACAAAACCTATTCAAGATCATGCAGAAATGGGATTTAGTGGTCAAAATGGACGTCCTACTTTATCGACCTTATTGACAAAACTGCAAAATCTTGACTATTATAAAGAACTTTTTCAATTCGTATACGGCAACCAAACTATTACAGAATCAAGGCTACAAGAGTGCCTCTCACAATTTGTCCGCAGCATTCAATCATTTGACTCCAAGTACGATGTAGGAAGAGCACAAGTAGCGCAAGAACAACAAGCATTTCCCAATTTTACACAGCAAGAGAATATGGGAAAAAATATGTTTTTGATACCGCCGCAATTTAATGCTTCTGGGGTACGCACTGGAGGAGGTTTAGGATGTGCGGGTTGTCATGCAGCTCCCGAATTTGATATTGATCCCAATACAGGTAATAATGGCATTATTGGTAATTTAAATGCACCAGGTATTGATATTAATAATACCAGGGCTCCTTCACTTCGGGATTTAGTGGGAACGGATGGGCAGCCTAATGGACCCATGATGCATACAGGAGGAATCCGAACATTACAAGCAGCAATTGGTCATTATGGGCAAATTAATCTTGCACCTGGTAATACAAGGTTGGATCCTCGCTTGCGGCCAAATGGTTTTGGCCAAAATTTGAATCTAAATCAACAAGAAGTAGATGCGGTAATTGCATTTCTAAAAACACTAACGGGTTCAGCTGTATATACAGATCAAAAATGGGCGGATCCATTCCAGTAAACGCTACAAGAAAATAATCAATGCAATGAGCAATTTGCGTCTGGTTCAGATTAGCTTACTAGTTCGTGAATACGACGAAGCCATTCACTATTATACGAACGTACTCGGCTTTCAGTTAATAGAGGATACGATGTTATCCGCAACAAAGCGGTGGGTAGTTGTTTCTCCCGGCATAACACAGGCTTCGCTTTTGTTAGCAAAGGCAGCTACGCCTGAACAGGAAAAAGCGATAGGCAATCAAACAGGTGGACGCGTATTTCTTTTCTTATACACTGATAATTTTGAAATCACTTATCAGCAATACATTGCCAAAGGAGTTAGTTTTATTGAAGAGCCCCGAATAGAAAAATTTGGCAAAGTTTGTGTTTTCAAAGATTTATATGGAAACTTGTGGGACCTTATTGAACCATTTAATTAGTAAATAACAAACATGAAAACTATTTTAACGCTAGCAAGCCTATTGATTGGACTTTGGTGCCAAGCACAGGAGCAACCCGCAAAACAACAATTAGATAAAAAGAAAAAGACCTATGAGGTGCTAGCCAGTTGTGGGACCTGTAATTTTAAAATGAAAGCAGAAGGCTGCCCACTTGCCATAAAATATGATGATAAATATTATTTAGTTGAAGGAACATCTATAGACGATCATGGTGATGCACATGCTGATGATGGATTTTGTAATGCTATAAAAAAAGCTAAAGTGCAGGGTAAATTTGAGGGAGATCGATTTAAATCGACATATTTTGAAATTAGTAAAGTTGATACTTCTAAAAAGCAATAGCTCTCTTTTCAACAACTAATGATAGCGCCATCATTTATTGAAATTGCTGACACCTATTTAGTAGGCAAGCAGCTCGAAATGTCATTGCAACAAAATCGGACCGCTGAGCTTTGGGGATCATTTGGACCACTGATCAAAGCAATACCAAACCGACTCGATTCTTTTCGCTATTCACTACAAGAGTACCCGCCACACTATTTTGATCAATTCAATCCCACTCTTCCTTTTAAAAAATGGGCATTGGTAGCTGTAAAAAACCATAGCAGCATTCCGGAAACCTGTCATGGCTTTATATTACCGGGAGGGCTCTACGCTGTATTTCACCTTAAGGGAAATGATACTCAAATTTTTCAATACATCTATAGCAGTTGGCTGCCAAGCTCAGGATACGCGCTCGATCATAGACCGCATTTTGAACTATTAGGTGATAAATATAAAAATGGTGACCCCGCATCAGAGGAGGACATCTATATTCCAGTTCGGAAAATTTAAGTAAACGAGCCGCTTAAATTTAGCTAACTTTCCATAAGAAATTAGCAAGATGAATATGGAAAAATTCAGACCGACAAAACAAGCTGTAGCCAGTCTTTTGATGGGTCTTACACTTACAGGACTTTTAACTAGTCCAGGATGCAAGAAAGAAGAAGGACGCGCAGATTTTGAAATAATTCAAGACGAAATTTTAACTCCTAACTGTGCATTCAGCGGATGTCATGCTTCCACGAACGATGCAACCTATACACAACATAAGTTAGTATTATCGGCAGGAAGCAGTTATGATGCGCTCATGAATAAGTCTCCACAACATCCCACCGCACTTAGCAATGGATGGCTTTTGGTAAAACCTGGAGAGGTAGATAAAAGTTTTTTATTTCATAAAATAACCTGCGAATCGGGTCATCATTCAGGCAACATTGGAGCTCCCATGCCAATGGGAGGAAAAGTATTAAGCAGAGGACAGGTAGAATTTATCAAAAGATGGATCATTGCCGGAGCCAGTAAAACTAGCTCAGCAGTAGATGATGCGATTTTAAAAGATAGCGTCGCCTGTCAACTAACAGTGGAGCCACTTCCTCCCCCCGCGCCAGGAACAGGATTTCAGATGACTATTGATCCATTTGAACTTCCTAAAAATTTTGAACGCGAAGTTTTTGTAAGAAAAAATACACCGAATAGTGATACACTATTTGTAAATCGTATTCAGCTCAGAGGCGGTACCAATAGCCACCATTTTGTTGCGTATACTTTTCGGAATGAAAATCTATTGCCTGCTCAAAATAGCGTGAGAGATTTACGCGACCCTGTCACAGGAGTGCTAAATCAGGCTACTATTTTAGAAATGCAAAATCATATTTTCTTAGGTGGAGGAACCGACGTTAATACCGATGTAACACTTCCACCTGGCACCGCTATAAAAGTCAAACCAAATTTACCGATTGACCTCAACGCACACTATTTTAACTTCACCAATCTAGTTTTGCAAGGAAGAAATTATGTGAATTTCTATACAGTACCGAGATCCTCCGTACAAAATGAAGTGAAGATGCTCGATCTCAACAATCTTGAAATTTATATCCCCCCATTCACTAGGAGAACTATCACAAAGAATTTTACATTTCCAACTATCACCCGTGTAGTAATGCTTACCTCACATTTTCATAAGTACGGAGAAAAATTTGTAATCAAGATCTTTGGTGGCCCTCGCAATGGAGAAATTATTTATACCAATACGGACTGGGAGCATCCGCTCACAAAATCCTTTAGTACGCCTATTATTCTACAGCCTGGAGAAGGGCTAACATCAGAAGTAACATACTATAATACCAGCTCTGTAGCGGTTGGATTTGGCTTAACCAGTCAGGACGAGATGAACATTATTTTTGGCTATTACTACTAATACCATGTGGACAGAAACAAATAATCAGCTCTATCAAAAATTCGTTTTCTCAGATTTTAAGGAAGCCTTTGGTTTTATGACCCGGGTTGCGTTGGTTGCTGAAAAAATGGATCACCACCCTACGTGGACTAATGTGTGGAATACGGTAGAAATTTGGTTAAGCACGCATGATGCCGGAAACATAATTACTGAAAAAGACAAACAACTGGCTAGTGCAATTGACAAGATGCTAAAGAATAGCAATTAAAATCTTCTTGTATGGGAAACGCTCCCCGCCGTAAATTTTTACAACGGCTTAGTCTTCTCTCCGCTTCCACATTGATTGGAGGTCTTGCACCCAGAACATGGGCTGCCGATCTGGATACAGCACTGACAAATGCACAATCCCTTTCGGCTGATCAATTAGCGAGCGAAGAAGACTTTTGGTACTTTATCCAACAATCGTTTACTGTTTCCTCAGGTCTTATCAATTTAAATAATGGAGGAGTAAGTCCTGCACCGCGTTCAGTTCAAGAAGCCATGAAACGCTATTATGACTACTCAAATGAAGCACCTACCTATTACATGTGGCGAATTTTGGACCAGGGACGCGAGCCGCTAAGAAAAAAACTAGCAGAATTGGCAGGCTGTAGTAAAGAGGAAATCGCAATAAACAGAAACTCCTCTGAAGGTTTAGAAACAGTCATTTTTGGATTAACCCTTGAAAAGGGAGATGAAATTGTTGCAGCCCGACAAGACTATCCCAATATGGTCAATGCCTATAAGCAGCGCGAGGAACGGGATGGGATAAAAATGGTTTGGATTAGCTTGGAATTACCCAGCGAAGATGAGGACTATATGGTCAGACAATATGTTAATGCATTTACCAGTCGAACTAAAGTAGTTCATATCACACACGTAATTAACTGGAATGGTCAAATTATCCCTGTTAAAAAAATTGCGGATGAAGCACACCGTCGCGGTATTAAAGTAATTGTAGATGGTGCTCATAGCTTTGCTCATTTTGATTTCAAAATACCTGAATTAGGAGCTGATTATTTTGCGACTAGTTTACATAAATGGCTTTACGCCCCTATAGGTTCTGGGATGCTCTATATAAAAAAAGAACATATTGCTTCCCTCTACCCACTTTTTGCAGCCGGACATCCAAAAGAGGATAATATTCGGAAGTTTGAAGCATTAGGTACCCGACCATTTTTTATTGAACAGGCAATTGGTAAAGCCATCGATTTTCATGACCTACTGGGTATAGAACGAAAAATGAAACGACTTCACTATCTAAAAAACTATTGGATGAAAAAAGTGAAGGAGATCCCTGGTGTAAAACTGAACACATCGCTAGACGCTCGTTGGGGTTGCGCAATTGGAAATGTTATAGTAGAAGGGAGAACACCTGCCGCCTTGGATAGCTACCTTCTTGATAAGTATAAAGTACATACCGTAGGAATTGAATGGGAAAATATTAAAGGGATTCGAGTTACACCTAATGTTTATACAACAACAAAAGATCTAGATGTGTTAGTAGAAGGAATTACACAATTCGCAAAAGAGTCCAGAAAAGTTTAAAATGAAAAAAATAGTACTACTGCTGTTTACCAGCCTGCTATCAATAGCGCTGATAGCACAGCCTCTTAACGCAGAAAAAAGACTTCAACAATTAATAGAGAAAACACCGGCAGCTGGTTTGGCGGTGGTAGTCGTAAAAAACAACAAGATTATCTATCAACAAAATTTTGGATATAAAAATTTAGAAAATAAAGAACCACTAACCGCCGAATCGCTGTTTCGTATTGCATCTATTTCCAAATCATTTACGGCAACCGCATTACTACAACTAGTAGAACAAAAAAGCATCTCGCTGGATGATGATGTCAGTAATCTAATTGGATTCACAGTACGTAATCCGGCTTACCCAGATAAAATTATAACGCTCCGTCTTTTACTATCGCACCGTTCGTCCCTAAATGATAGTCAAGGCTATTTCAATTTAGATGTGATTGATCCAGCAACGAATACAAATTTTTCAAAATGCTATAACCAGTATAGCCCGGGCGAAGGATATCAATACTGTAACCTCAATTTTAATATAGCAGGAACCATTTTAGAAAGATTAACAGGAGTTCGTTTTGATGCCTATATCAAACAAACAATACTCAATCCACTTGGAATTGAGGGTGGGTATTGTGTAGACTCGCTAGACAATCAAAAATTTGCTACCCTTTACGAATACAAAGCAGTAGAAAATAAGTTCTTACCAAGTGCAGGCGCTTATGCATCCCGTAGTAATGAATTAACAAGCTACCAACTAGGCAGAAGCGCCCCCCTTTTCTCACCCACTGGCGGTCTAAAAATTTCAGCAATAGGTCTTGCCACTTATATGATGATGCACTGCCGAATGGGAAAATATAAAGGAGGCCGCTTACTAAAGAAAAAAACTGCTACACTAATGCAAACCCCCCTCTCTGCAGATGGATCAGATCAATATGGTTTAGCGCTTTGGAAAACAGACAAATTAATACCTGGCCTCACGCTTACAGGACACACCGGTTCAGCATACGGACTAAACAGTGCCATGTTCTTTGAGAAGCAAAGCAAAAACGGAATAATTGTAATATGTAACGGAAGTAAAGTGACGTATAAAGAAGGGTATCCTTTGATTATACGAGATGCATTACAAATTCTTTATCAAGAATTTTTACAATAAAAATTGCAGTCAGTTACTTGTAATGAATAAAAAACTGGTCTGCGCTTTGCCTTACTTTAGGGAGTTTTAACAGCCAATCATTTACTTCATCTCGTTGACCTAAAGGCAACATTAATACACTGCGTAGACCCTGCTTTTCTAATTCCAGGAGTTCATCTAATGCATTTGGATTAAATCCCTCCATAGGAGTAGCATCCACACCTTCAATGGCAGCAGCTGTAATACCCACGCCAAAAGCCAAATAGGCTTGTTTAGCTGCCCACTCTTTGTTCTCCTCGAGTGATCGATTAGCTAACAAATTTTCCAATCCACGCTTAAACCCACTTATCGATTCCGCCGTTACACCACGTGTATCCATAATCAGCTGCATATAAGATGCTACTTGATCAGGAGTAAATTGATTCCAGGTACAAAAAACTAAAAGATGCGAACAATCCACAACCTGTGACTGGTTATTTGCAACTGGTAAGATTTTATTTTTTAATTCGGAATCTGTTATCACCAATACAGTCAAAGGTTGAAAACCCATTGAGGTGGGCGCCAATCGAATTGCCTCCAAAACTTTTTCAACTTTTTCAGGTGACACAGAAGCTCCACTCATTTTCTTACAGGCATATCTCCATTGTAAAGCATTAACTACATCCATAGTTCACTAATTTTTAATAAGGCCGCAAAGGTACGACTATCCTTACCTAAAATTGATGCTTGATAGCTTTCAGTGCCTCGTATAGTTTATCGAGGTCTCCTTGAGAGTTAAAGGCTTGAATAGAATAACGCAAATACACGTCCGCACCATGACGCATCACAGGTACTTCAATATGATATTGATTAAATAAAATAGATTTGATTCGCTCCGCATCTTGTGTGGGTAATTTAAAACTACATAGCTGAAGAATAAACTGATCATTCAGCGGAGCCAGCGGTGAAGCGCCCAATAATTCAAAAAATCGAGGTGCATTTTCAAGAACAAGCGCCCGACAAGCTGCCGAAACTTGATTCCAATTATTATTTTCCATGAACTGAAGGGCAGCAGGTATACACAAAAAGGCGGAAAAATCTCGTGTGCCTTGTGTTTGATGATAATCTAAAAAGGTAGAATGTGAAGGATGATCACTTTTATAGCCCCAGCTAACCACTAATGGTTCTAATAGATGCTGCCTTTCCCTTTTTACAAATAAAAAACTACTACCCTTTGGTGTCATCATCCACTTATGGCAAGCGCCCGTATAAAAATCAGCATCCAAAGCTTTTAGATCCAGCGGCAATTGACCAGGTGCATGCGCGCCATCAATAAAAGTGAGTAGCCCTCTTTTTTGGGCTTCTTTTACAACTAACTCTACCGGAAAGCGCAAAGCCGTACTACTCGTGATATGACTCAGAAAAATGAGTTTGGTTTTCGAAGTAACCCCTTTGAAAAATTGATCTACAAATTCGTCCTTGGAAACTAAAGGCAGTCGTATGGGTTGCTTGATATAATGAGCGCCGGACTTACTACAATAAAATTCCCAAGTGCGATCACAGGCCCCATACTCCAATGATGTAGTAAGAATTTCGTCTCCGGGTTGTAGCGCCAAACTTTTTGCAACAATATTCACTGCATGAGAAGGGTTCACTACATAAACTAAATCATCTGAATCTGAATTAACAAAGTTTGCCAAAGCCTTTCGAGACTCAGCCAAATATTTCGGTCCCGTTTCTACTATAAACTGAACGGGTTCTTGTTCTAACTCTAATTGATAACGTTGATACTGTTCAAAAACAGGTCGGGGACAGGCACCAAACGAACCAAAGTTTAGGTAAGTAATGTCTGGACGTAGCAGAAACTGTTGGCGCAGGGCTGGTGATATAATTTGATTGCTGCTCATTACTTTTCACGAGAAGTTACCTCTTCGAACGAAGTATCATATTCGCTGCGAAGCGTTCCCATCCAGCGATCCCAAAAAAGAAAATACAACCCATAGTTCCCTGTAAAATATTTATGGTGTTGATTATGCGCCACAGAGGTGTTTATCCAACGGCCAATCCATGTATGGTTAAATCCCTTGGGGTAAAGCTCCCAGCCTAAATGTCCATACACATTATAGATGATGGAGAGTAGAAAAAATAGCAGGATATGAGTTCGGTGGATAGGAAATAAAAAAAGAAAAAGCGCAAAAATGCCAACTTCCAAGAATGCTTCTAACGGATGGAAAGCATAGGCGGCCCAGGGGGAGGGATTGGTGGAGCGATGGTGAACCAAATGAAACCAACGAAACAAAACCGGATGATGCATTAATCGATGGATCCAATAGAAATAGGTGTCATGAATAAAAAATAAAACAGGAAATAAAGCAAAGTAATAAAGCCATCCTCGCTCACTGATTTGCGAATAGAGTTGTGTATACGGGCGCACGGCAGGATTGAAAACCAGAAAATAAGGCACCAGTGCAAATAAAAAAATTGTAAAAGAAGAATAAAATATTTCACGCCAATAATCTCGATTAGAAGGAAACTTGATTTGTATTTTACGATGCTGGATGCGTGATCTAAAAAGTATATAAAAGAAAAAAAATGCGATACCTGCTACAAAATAATAGCGGCTACCCACTTGTTGTATTAAATATAAATAGCGCTCAATTTGGGCTGTCATGACGCAAAATTACTCATTCAGGCTGATCATATTCACCCTTTAAAGCATAGTAGCCGAATATTAAAAAACTGCCTACTATTAGCGGTGTTAAAATAAATGCATAAATAAGAGCAGGAATCTTATCTGCAGCCTGACCGCTCTGAAACTTAGGTATTGCTTGAGATACTAATAAATAGTAGCCGCTCATGATTCCTACAGCCATCCAGCCAATACCCATTAGTCTACGTAAACGATTAAACATTTTTCTTCGATTGTTGAGTTGTTGCATGAATATAAAAAGCCCCGATAACAAAACTGATCGATGCAATTATAATAGGATACCAGAGGCCTTCCAGGTAAGGCTGACTATAGGGCATTGGCAAGCCTTTTTGTAAGGCAATTTCATTAGCTGCCGTTGCTTTGGTTGAAAGATAGGTAGCAATGGCAGGAAGCAGGCCACCAAAAATTCCATTTCCGACATGGTAAGGAAGTGACATGGAAGTATATCGAATAGCTGTGGGAAAAAGTTCAACCAGAAATGCAGCAATGGGACCATAGACCATCGTGACAAAAAATACTTGAACAAATACCAATGCTACTAACTTCCAAAAGCTAGCCGGATCTAGGACCAACAAAGCAGGAATTGCTCCTCCTCCGGCAACAAGACCTGTTTCATACATGGACGTATAAATGGGTCGATAACAAACTATAGCCAACAACATCCCAATAAGCATAATCCATTTGCGACCTACTCGATCTGAAAGCCATCCAAAAAAAATAAAGAAAGGAGTTGCAAAAAGCAATGCCCACATTATTAATTGGCTGGCTTGTGCTACTTCAACCTTGAGTGTATTTTGAATAAAACTAAGTGCATAAAATTGCCCCGTGTACCAGACCACTCCCTGCCCCATCGTAGCACCCAACAAGGCCAATAAAACAAATTTGAAATTGTATTTTTTAGTGAAGCTGTCCCTTAAAGGATGAGAAGAAATTTGCCCACTTTTTTTTGCGGCTACAAAAAGCGGTGACTCCTGCATGCGTAAACGAATCAATATTGAAATCCCAACCATCACAATAGAAAGCCAAAACGGAATACGCCATCCCCACGCTGCAAAATCAGTTGAAGACATATTCCCTTTCACGGTGATAATTACAAGCAAGGATAAAAACAAACCAATCGTTGCTGTGGTCTGAATCCAAGAAGTCCAAAAGCCTCGTTCACCTACAGGTGCATGTTCCGCAACATAGGTGGCCGCTCCACCATACTCGCCTCCCAGTGCTAATCCTTGTAATAAGCGTAATAATAAAACAAGAACCGGTGCGAGATAACCAATAGTTGAATAGTCAGGGACACATCCAATTAGAAAAGTTGAAAGGCCCATCAGCACCAACGTGAGTAAAAAAGTGTATTTACGACCCACTAAATCTCCGAGTCTTCCAAAAAAAAGTGCACCAAAAGGTCTAACTACAAAACCAGCTGCAAAGGTTGCAAGCGTAGATAACAAAGCAAGAGTAGGATTACCCGCCGGAAAAAACTTAGTAGCAATAATGGCGGCCAAGCTACCAAAAATGTAAAAATCATACCACTCGATCAGTGTGCCCACCGAGGAGGCTGTGATTACCGAAACCAACCCTTTTTGACCTTTTTGAGAGGAAAGCATGGTAAGTTTTGGTCAAGATAAACAAAATAATGATTGGAGGATACAATCTAAAGTACTGTTATTCAAATTATTACGCATACTACTGGCAACCTGATGATGAAATGCGTGCCGCCATGAAACAGGCCAGCGAAGAGCTTGAAGATCGTCTTGAGGGAGTATTTGAAGCGCCCACTTTGCAGCGCGTTGGATAAAAATC